>JASHYD010001239.1 GCA_030043175.1 Xanthobacteraceae bacterium
GCTGCACCGCCGGGAGTTTCCACCGCAGCGCGGTTTTTAGCTCCCGAACTTGTCTTTTGCTGCATTTGACCATCCGGTCCCCCGAATCAGACAGTCAAAGCGAATCACATCGATCGGTCTGCCGCTAGCAAAAAAAGTCCCATAGTCCTACGATTCAATCAGCTATGGAGCCGGTATAAACTGTAGCTCGCATAAGATGTCGCTGTTCGCGCAGAAGGGGGGCGCAAAACTCACGGAAGCTGGCGCGCAATCGAGCCAGTCGCGACAGACTCGCGTCGAGTGACAGGATTCGCAGCGGTGCGATGCTGTCGCGTATAGTAAGCTCAAGCGCGGTATTACGCCGCCGCCGGGCTCAATGCCCATGCGTTCCATCATCTTAAAGACGTAAACTCGTCGGCCTTTGATTGCGGGCAACACCATGGCAGTCCCTCCTTACTGGCGCGCCAAAAGTTAGGTCCCTTACTCATAAACCGATTAAAGCAATCATGGAAAATTAACGATCATTTGTGTTTGATGTGAATCAAACTTTCACTTCGCGATTTGACGAACGTGACGTCTCCGGAACGCGCCACTCGCGCCGCGCGATCACGCTTTTGACGCGCACCTCTCGGACCTAATTAATTAGGTCATATCTAGTGGGTCCGACAGTGACAAGGCACATGTTTCGGGCGGCCCGCGGTGCGATGAACGGGCTTGCGCGTTGCGCCGTCGTCCCGAGTACGCCTTCTCCGTCCGCCTTTCCGGCCGATAGGAGATCGAAACGAGACCTAAGGTTCGCGCGGGCACTTACAGTGGTGCAACTGCGCTTTCTCTAAACTTGATAGAGATCAAAGTTGGCAGCCCTAACGTATGTATTGATTCTTTAAAATGATTGCAGCCGCGCAACCGTAGAGGGCCGCCGCATGTTCTGCGATTTCACAGACGACGATCGATACGATGCATGGAAAACGCTGATCGCAAGCGCGATCGGCGGCGTGCTGGTGGCCTGCCTCCTCAGCGCGATCATGTGGCTGTGGTGAGTTAGCGGTGGTTCTCGGCGCAGAACTCGTCGAGATCACAGCCGGCATCGCCGATTGGGGGAAGCCCAGTCGCGAACCAGCTCGTTGCTCCGTCCTGGCACAGCGTCCTATCGCGCTGGCGAAGCCGTAGAGGATCATATAGCCATCGGGGTTGAATTCGCACGCGTTCGCTGAGCACGCTTCGAATTGGTGGGCCATCGGTGCTGGTGTGGTGGTCAGCTTCGCCATCCTGGCACCGGTCTATTGCTTTACCCGGCCCGGCACCGCCGTATATATATATATATCGATTGCCACACGCTCGGGAACTCGACCTGAAAAATTCAAACCGCGGCGACGTCGGTTTCCTCGGTAGGGATGCGCATTGCTCGGTCAACGGCGAGAGCGAAATATCTTGCCATCGGCAAAGTGGCGGTAGCTCGGCAGCGCGTCCTTCGGCGCAGAGCGTGGCCGTGACTGAGAGGAACGCCTCCAGGAAACTCCTGCTTACGGTGTCACTTGCCTCGACCGACTCCACAGCGATTTCGACGACATATCAAGCCCGCGGCTATGCGGCTCAGGTGAGAGGCGCCGTCAGCGTTATGATCTAGATCAATGTAGTTTGCCATCGGGGCCGTATGATTCATTTGGCGCCCCTCCTCGAACGAGGTCACTTGATGCGATGGGGCCCGCGTAGCTCATCCCAGGGAGGATGGCAGATGACCAACGATACCCCACATACGGCGAAAGACGTCACCGCGACGCCAGCTCTTAGAGCACTCGATGAAATTTCGTTTAGGGCAGAGCCAGAGGCGGAACAAGCTCCCGAGTCTGCCAAACACGAACTGCCCCGCGGATCGGGAGAGCCTCTGTATGCGCCGCCAGCATATTACTACGCTGCCTCGCGAAGCGGTGTCGTGCCAAGCTGGATCGTATCCGCCCACTAATGCCGGCCGCCGGCGGCATCCCTCTTATACGGCACACCCGTGAAAGGGCAGCCGCTTCGGTTTTCGCTGGTGCGGATACGCAGGACTGCTTTCCGCGGGGGTGAAGATATCGCCTTCCGCCGATCTTCGCCTGGCGCACCGCCATGTCTGACTGGCAAACGGTACTGAGTGTCCTAGCACCAGAGCTAACGCAGCGTTGCGATGTACGCGGCGATATCATTGGCCTCAATGCGCGTTAAGTTCATGTTCGGCATCTTGGCATGAGGATCAAGCAGGAATGTCACCAGCCCCGGCTCGCTGAAATTTGGTCGTTTGGCGATCTCCTCGAAGGGCGGGGCATCGGCGTTGGCCTGCCGTTGACTGAAGGTGACCACATGGGACGCCGCGCACCACACCTCTGCCACCCGCAAGCCGTTCGAGGCATCGGCGGCCAGCGCGGGCTGGACGACGCCGGCGGCAACAATTTTTAATGCAGCTGCGGAAAGCACAGTAACCGCAGTGATCACCAAGGAAAGTCCAGCCTTGCTCATGTTGACCCCCTTCTAGAAGGTTTTAAGATTCTGGGAGATATCGCGCCCACTCACGAGGTCGAGCACCCAGCGCCCCTTTGCATCCGACGAAGCTATTTCAAGCTGAGAATGTAGGCGATCACATCTGGCCGCTCATCCGGTTGCAGGATGATATT
>JASHYD010001240.1 GCA_030043175.1 Xanthobacteraceae bacterium
GAATATCATAAGACCCGATCTCGCTGTGGTGCGCGGGGCGTCGGTGCCGCAGCCCTATGGCGGCAAGCCACGCGTCATCATGGTGGACCTCGAGCAGGAAGCGCTCCAGTCGCGAGGCCTCACGCCGGCCGACGTCACCGAAGCGCTATCCGCTCAGAACGTGATCATGCCGTCCGGCGACGTGAAAATCGGCAGCAAGGATTACACGGTGGCGATGAACAACGCCCCCGACGCGATCGCCGAAATCAACAATTTCCCGATCAAGGACATTGGCGGCAAGTCCATATTCGTGCGTGACGTGGCGCATGTTCACGATGGCTATCAGGTGCAGACCAATTCGGTCACCCAGAACGGCCTGCCGGGTGCGCTGATGCTCGTGCGCAAGACCGGAGGGGTGTCGACACTCGCGGTGATCGACGGCGTCAAGGACATTTTGCCTGATCTGCGGAATTTAATACCCAAAGGGGTGACAATCACGCCGATTTTCGATCAAGCCATTTTCGTCAAAGCGGCATTGAACAGCGTCGTGATGGGCGGTCTGATGGCCGCCGGGCTGACGGCGCTGATGATCCTGCTGTTCCTCGGCAACGCGCGGCTCACCCTGATCATTTTGGCGTCGATCCCGCTCTCGATCATCACCGCGGTGGTGGGGCTGTACTTCCTCGGGCAGACGCTCAACACCATGACGCTCGGGGGCTTTGCACTCGCGGTCGGCATCCTGGTCGATAATGCCACGGTCGTGATCGAAAACATCGAACGCCATGTCGGTCTTGGCGAGGACATCGAGCCGGCGATCCTTGGCGGCACCTCCGAGGTTGCGGTGCCGACCTTTCTCGCGACGCTGTCGATCAGCGTCGTGTTCGTTCCGGTGTTCCTGTTGACCGGCACCGCCAAATACCTGTTCTCGCCGTTGTCACTGTCGGTGATCATCGCGCTGTCGGCAAGCCTTGTGCTCTCGTTCACCCTGGTGCCGATCCTGTTCAAATATCTCATGGCGTCCCAAGTGCACGCAGAGCATGGGGCACCTGCCCAGCAATCGCCGGCGGCGACCCCGCACCGCCGGCTCAATCCATTTAGCTATATCCATCACGGTTTCGAGCGGGGGTTCGAACGCTTTCGTGAAATCCACCGCAATACGCTGTCGTGGACCGTGGAGCGGCCACTGGCGACGGTCGGCTTCTTCGGAGTGCTGATTGTGGCTTCGTGCCTGCTGTTCCCGCGGCTTGGGATGGACTTCTTCCCGCAGATCGACGCCGGGCAGATGCGGCTCCACGTGCGCGCGCCGTCCGGCACGCGTCTTGAGGACACGCAGCAATATTTCGCCGGGGTCGAGGCGGCGATTCGCGAGATCGTCGGCAACGACCAGATCGAGGTGATGCTCAGCAATATCGGGCTGCCCTATAGCGGCATCAACATCGCGCTGTCCGATTCGGCCACCGTCGGCCCGATGGACGGCGAGATTTTGATCTCGCTCAAGGAGAAGCACACGTCCACGCCGGAACACATGGCCGATCTGCGGCGCGAATTGCCACGGCGGTTTCCCCAGCTGCAGTTCTTCTTCCAGCCCGCCGACATCGTCAATCAGGTGCTCAATTTCGGGCAGCCGGCGCCGATCGACGTCCGCGTTGCCGGACCGAATGGGGATGCGGCCTATGCGGTTGCCGCAAAGATCGCCCAGGACCTCAATCACCTGCCGGGGCTGGTCGATTCCCATGTTTTCCAGATTCCCGACGCGCCCGCGCTCACGGTTGATGTCGATCGCACCTTCGCTCGCGAAGTCGGATTGAGCCAGCGGACGCTCGCCGATAATCTTCTGGTCTCCCTCAACAATAGCGCCCAGGTCGCGCCGAACTTCTGGCTCAATCCGCGTAACGGCGTCACCTATCCGCTGGTCGTGCAGACGCCGACCTATAAGATTGCGTCGACCCAGGAGCTATGGACGCTGCCGGTCACCGCGCCGCAGACCGACACCCCGCAGGTGCTGATGAACGTTGCCAAATTTGGTCGCGACAAGGTGCCGATGATCATGTCGCAGTATAACATCCGGCCGGTGTTCGATGTGCATGCGGATGTGCAGGGTCGCGATTTGAACTCCGCCGCGACGGCAATCGACAAGGTGATCGAAGCCAACAGGCCGGACCCCTCCCAATCGATCTCGATCACGCTGAGCGGCCAGGTGGAGACGATGCGGGAGAGCTATGCGGGGCTGTTCACCGGCATGGCGGTGGCGGTCGCTTTCGTCTATCTTCTGCTGGTGATCAACTTCCAGAGCTGGCTCGACCCAGTGATCGTGCTGCTCGCGGTGCCGTTCGCACTCGGCGGGGTAATGTGGATGCTTTTCCTGTCGCAGACCCACGTGAGCGTGCCGGCACTGATGGGAACCCTGATGTGCATCGGCTTGACGACCGCCAACAGCATTCTGGTCGTTGTCTTTGCCAACCAACGGATGGCGACAGGCATCAGCCCCCGCGGTGCGGCGATTGAGGCCGGGTTCACCCGGCTGCGTCCGGTCCTCATGACGGCCGGCGCGATGATCCTCGGGATGATTCCGATGGCGCTGGGCGTCGGCGAGGGCGGCGAACAGAACGCGCCGCTGGCGCGCGCCGTCATCGGCGGCCTGCTGTTCGCAACCGTCGCAACCCTGGTTTTCGTTCCGACCATGTATGCTCTGCTGCGGCGCGCTCCAAGCGCAACGCAAACAGCAGGTGCAAGAGAATTGCCCGCGAGAGGGAGCTAATCCAGTGCGCCAATCTCATTCTCGGACTTCGCCGTCTCTCGAACCAACCTTTGATTCCTTTGACGACAGTGCGGCCGAGGAGGCGATAGCGCAGCCGCACGAGCACGCGCCGGTCTCAAACGCATACACCAAGGGCACGGGACGGCGGATCAGGTTTGCGGCTGCCATTCTCGCCGCCGCGTTGGCGGCAGCCTTCGTGTTCGTTCAGCAGATCAAGGCGCGCAAGGAGACGATGCTCGCGAGCGAAACCGCTGCAAAGGCTGAGGAAGCGCCGCCCGTCGAGGTCATAAGGGTCGGGATGGCGCCGCCGACCCAGATCCTGACGCTGCCTGGGGAAACGCGGGGCTGGTACAGCTCGACGATCTATGCGCGGGTCAACGGCTATGTGGCGAAATGGATCGCCGACATCGGCGACCGCGTGAAGAAGGATCAGGTGCTGGCGACGATCGACACGCCGGAACTCGACGCCCAGCTCGAAGCCGCGCAAGCCCAGCTTAAGGCCTCCGAGGCGGAGGTGAAGGTCAAAGAGGCGGATGTCGATTTCGCCAAGACTACAAACGACAGATGGCAGGGGTCCCCACGCGGCGTCGTTTCGGAGCAGGAGCGCGAAGACAAGAAGGCGCGTTATGCGGTCGCCATTGCCCAACTGAACGCGGCCCGCGCACGGGTGGCGCTCGATCAGGCCAACGTGGATCGGCTGTCCTTTCTGACGAGCTTCAAGCAAGTGACCGCACCCTACGAAGGCGTGATCACGGATCGCCGCGTCGACATCGGCGATCTGGTGACCGCCGGCAGCACGACAAACACCACCCCGCTCTACGGGATCGCTCAATCGGAACAGATCCGGGTGTTCGTGAATGTTCCCCAAGCCGCGAGCGCAGATGTCGGCGAAGGCTCCGGGGCGCAGGTCACTGCCGGCGAATACGCGAACCGGATTTTCAAGGGCAAGGTCGCAAGGACCAGCAAGTCAATTGATCAGCGCGCGCGCACGCTGCGCGTCGAAGTCGACCTAACCAACGAAGATCGCGCGCTCGTTCCTGGAATGTACGTGCAGGTAGCCTTCAGTCTCAAGCCGACGAGTTTTGTCCAGGTTCCGGCGAGCGCGTTGCTGTTCCGCGCCACCGGTCCGCAGGTGGCGGTGATCGACAACGATACGGTGAAGTTCAAGGACGTGACGATCGCACGCGACAACGGCAACTTCGTCGAGCTCGCGTCCGGCCTTTCCCCAGGCGAGCAGGTTGCGCTCAATATTAACAACCAGATCGCAGAGGGCGATCGGGTCACGGTTCGCGACGAGCCGAAGACGGCCGAGGCCAAGTAGGGGGCACCGCAGCCGGCACCCTGCTCCCCCGCCGACGCTTTCCCCTCTTCGCTACCAGCTCCCCGGGAAGGGAAGCCGCAATACTACCTCATGGAGGCCGTTCCGGCTGACCGTCGCGGTTGTGCGCGGAGCGTTCAGCAGTTCATGGGGGAAATTCTCCGCCGCGGCGCGCTGTGCGTTTGAAATCCAACAATAGAACCGTAACCTGTTATTGGATTCGCACCCGGAATGGGGCATTGGTCGGATCGGCTGGGACTTGGGTGGCGGCGATTCGAGGGGTAAGGGGAGTGAGTAATGGGGACACAAGGCCGGGCGTTAGCGGCTGCCGGCGCATTCATTTGGCTCTCGGGATGCGCGGTCGGCCCGGACTATGAACTTCCGGTGGCCGCCGTTCCGCAGCTGTTCGGCACAGCTGCATTGGCCCCAGCTGTCCCCACGACACCCGCCACGACCGATTTTGTCCGTTGGTGGCAGGTTCTGCATGATCCGCGACTCAACGCGCTCATCGAGCGCGCGGTCGCCGCCAACCCCGACATCGAAATCGCGTTGACGAGGGTACAGGAATCAAGGGAGCAACAGATCGTCGTAGCTGGGGCGATGCTTCCGACCGTGGGCGCGAGCGGAACGGTTGCGACCGGCACCGGCAGTGACCTCACCAAAGGGCGCGTGGCGCAATCGATCAGGGCGGGCGACAGTACCACCGGCTTCAGGTCGATCTGGCAAATGGCCGGTTTCGACGCCGGTTGGGAACTCGATCTATTCGGCAAATACCGACGCGAGCTTGAGGCCGCGACCGACGATACCGAAGCGCAGATGGAGCTGCGCAACGCCGTGCTGATCAGTGTTATCGGCGACGTCGCGCGCAACTATCTCGACATTCGCGGGCTGCAGTCGCAGCTCGAGATTGCTCGCGAGGACGTCGCGACCGCGCAACGGACTGTCGATTTGCTCCAGACCCGATTCAATCGCGGGCTGTCGAATGAACTGGATCTCACATTGGCGAGGCGCCAGCTTGCGACCGAAGAGGCAAGGCTGCCGGAACTCAACGCCGCGATTTCCGCTTCCGAGAGCCGGCTGGCGGTGCTGCTCGGCACCTATGCGGCGGATGTCGCTGGTGCGGTTCGGGGCCCTGGGAAATTGCCGCGCGTTCCCGAGCGTCTGCGTGCGGGAGTGCCGGTCGACCTGTTGCGGCGGCGGCCGGATATCCGCGCGGCCGAACGCCAGCTCGCGGCAGCGACCGCGCGGATCGGCGTGGCGACCGCAGACCTGTTCCCGTCGGTAGCGCTCACGGCCGGATTGGGCGAGCAGCAGGCATCGCGGCAAGGCAGCACTCCGCCGCTCGTGCACAATCCGATCTGGTCGTTTGGTCCGGCCGCATATTGGCCGCTGCTCGATTTCGGTCGTCTCGACGCCCTCATCAACATCGAAGAGATGCGGGCCCATGAGGCCCTCGTCAGTTACAAGAAGACGATCATTGCGGGGGTCGAGGAGGTCGATCAGGCCATCAAACAGTACCGCTTGGATCTGCAACGGCATAAGGCGCTCGTCGAGGCCCTGGAAGCAAGCCGCCGCGCAGTCAACCTCGCGACCGAACGTTTCGAACGCGGCGTCACGGATTTCCTCTACGTGCTCGATGCGCAGCGCCAGGAATATGCCCTTGAGGAACAGACGGCAGTTGCGGCGGAAATCGTCGTGCTTCGCTACGTCTCCTTCTACAAGGCGCTGGGCGGAGGCTGGGAGCTGTACGCCGAGTTGCCGCCGATTCCGCCGGCGCAGCCCGCAGTCATCGCGGCCGGCCGCCGCCTGACGAACGGCTGGCATTAGCGGGTTTTGTCGAGACCAAATCGCGCCTGCGACGGCTCGTGGCCGGGTCGCCCCTACCGCAGGCAATGTTGAGGAAGCCGCCTTTTTGCTGCTTAGTTTGATTGGCTGACGTGAGTGACTAGCGACCTAGCCCTCCGAGATTGGGCCCGAAATTGTAACCCCAGCCCGGATTGAGGGTGCCGCCGAAGCCCCGTTGATACCAGCCGCTGAGTCCGGGGCTGCTAAGACGAGGCGCGACACTGGCGCCCCGGTGGGCGCTGCCGAGCCGGTTTGCGGGCAGCAGGGAGCGGCGGACGGCCGCAGGCGTCGAGCGGCTGCGGTATCCATCGCGGCCGAGATCGCCGGCCGATGCCGCAGTAGCAGCGCAGATCGCGCTCGCAAAGGCGATCATGATGGCGAACTTTGAGGGCATGCTGGTAACTCCTCTTTGCGGTCTTTAGCCTTCAATGACATGGTGCGGATTGCGGGGCCGCAAAGCGCGCATCGCGCCGCACTTGGCGGCGCTCCGGCACCTTTAAAATCGCTGCACCTCGTTGGCTGCGCCACCCCGAGCCCGGCCTATGTCCCGCATCCCGTAGTGCGCGCGCTCGACGGTATCTGGTTCCCGTGCCCGGCAAGTATAGCGAGCAGCGATGAACCGAGGAGGCGGGGCGGGGGCGGCATATAACGCCGGAGACCCATTGGGGTCTGAGCGATCCGCGGCCGACGTGGTGCGATGCAGCGTGGGCCGATGAGGCTCGCGCTTTTTTTCCACGCCAGTGGCCGAATGAGCGATTGCGTTATTTGCTGGTGCCCCGGGCGAATTGCGGTCACGCTCGCCGTTAGCATCTGTCGCTATGATTTTCCTCCCTTATGTCATGTCGCTCTAGCAAACCTCTAACCGCACATATCAATCCGATCAGCCGCCGCAATGGCCGGCCGCGATTGGCGTGAATCAAAAATCCGCGATTCGACCTCACCCCGCAGTCCGGATTTGAGCTCGGTGGCAAAGCCGCCGGGCGCAGCCCTGGCGCACAGGCCTTGTGCATTGCCCGCGTCCATGTGCTCGAAAAGCAGCACTTCGGCTCTTCCGGAAGCTTTCTCTTGGTTATGGCATCTAGGTGCATGGCGCATTTCTAAGATCGGGCGTGATCTTTTGGGGGGGCCGCGGTCCTCGAGCGCCCGCATTTTTGAGGACGTGCGAATGACTACTCCGTCGGCCATGAGGAATGGTTACTGCCTATTTTAATGCTGGGCGGGGCCATGGTAATAGCCGGGGGCGCCGGAGCGGTATATGCGGCGGACGTTGGACACGATGGTGACAAAGGCGCCGGTCCTGAAGGCGGCGCCCGCACCGACGACCCGCAGCGACATTGCGAGCTTCTTCCTGACGGATTGCCAGCTCTCCTGGTATGGTGTGGTTCTACGGCACGATCGACGTCGGCGCTGGCTACCAGACCGATGGCGCTCCGCTTGACAAGTTCTTCCCCACCGGCGCGTCGTACTTCATCCAAAAGATGAACCGGCAGGCGATGTGGGGCCTCGCGCCCAATGCGCTCAGCCAGTCGAACGTCGGCGTCCAGATCCGCTCGGCGGTGCCGGCTGGAAGTTCGTTGGCCAGTTCGACTTCGGCTTCGATCCCTTACGGGGCAGTTCGCCAGCGGCCCGGGTTCGCTGGTGGGCCAATTTGGCAAGCCGGTCAACCAGCAGACCACCGCCGCCGATTCCGGCCGCAACGGTACGTGGTACAGCGGCCAGCTCTTCGCCGCTGTCAGTAACGACACATATGGCACTCTGACGGCCGGCCGTCAGAACTCGCTCACCCTGGACGGCGTCCTCGCCTACCCCCGATGGGCGGCGAGCGGCGCTGTGGTCCCGCTTTTGCGCTCGTTGTGTTGAGCGCATGACGCCGCGGCACCACGATGAAGGAAACGCGCCATGCCGAGCAAGCCGCGGCACACGGGAATCTTTGACCTTACGCGCCGGGCGGGCGAAGCCGGACGGGCGGCGATAACGGGCGCACGTTGCGCGACCCTGCGCGCCGCGACCCTGCGCGCCGCTTGATTCCGCCCCTCCTTTGTCGTTCACTTTCGCCAACGATCCGCACTTGGCCCTGCCGGTGCAACCACGGAGGACCCCATGGACGCCCTAGAACGGCGCGCCTTTCTCAAAGGCGCGGGCATGCTCGCCTTCACGGTGAGCGGCGTCGAGGTGTTGATGACACCGGGGCAGGCACGGGCACAGGGTGTGCCTTTCCGTCTTCTCAAGGCGCACGAGGCCGAGACCATCGAGGCGCTGGGCGAGACCCTGGTGCCGGGCGCGCAGCGCGCCGGCGTTGCGCATTTCATCGATCAGCAGGTGTCGGTTTCCCCTGGCGAGGCCCTCCTGGAGGCGCGTCAGCTCAACGTCAAGCCGCCGTTCATCAACTTCTATCGCGCCGCGATCAGCGCCGTCGGCCGGGCAGCGCAAGCGCGCAGCCGCCGACCTTTCGCGGCACTCGCGCCCGCCGAACAGCATGAGTTCGTCGACGCCATGCGGCAGAACAAAATCGACGGCTGGCAAGGCCCGCCCGGCGGCTTCGTGTATGTCGTGCTGCGCAGCGATTCAATCGACGTGGTGTACGGCACCATGGACGGATATGAGGCGCTCGGCGTCCCCTACATGCCGCACATCGCGCCGGAGAAGAGGTGGTGACATGGCTACGCAGGAAAAAGTGGACGCCGTCATCGTAGGCGCCGGCGCCTCGGGCTCGGTTTTTGCGGCGGTGCTGGCCAAGGCCGGCAAGAAGGTCGTGGTGATGGACAATGGTCCGGACTGGCAGACCTCCGACCTCATCTCATCCGACATCTGGGGCCGCCGCGTCAAACCGGCCGGGGCACCATTCCTCCTCGAAGGCAAGCACCCAGTGAGCATGGGGGCCCAGGGCGGCTGGGGCGTCGGCGGCGCGGCACTGCACTACTACGCCAACTTCCCGCGCCTGCTGCCGAACGATTTCCGCATCAGGAGCGAGCACAATCGTGCCCATGACTGGCCGATTTCCTACGACGAGGTCGCCCCGTTCTACGACAAGGTGGCGCAGGAAATCGGCGTGTCCGGCGATGCGGCGTCCGAAGAGATCTGGCGGCCCAAGGGCCAGCCCTATCCGATGCCGCCAATGAAGACGTTCCGCAACGGGGAGGTGTGGCTCAAGGGCTTCGAGGCAAATGGCATTCGCATGGTGCCGGCCGCGGTCGGCATGAACTCGGTCGCATTCAAGGGCCGCGCCGCCTGCATCTATGACGGTTGGTGCCATGTGGGCTGCCCGATCGGGGCGCTCGCCAATCCGCTGGTCACGTATCTCGCCGAGGCCCGCAAGCTCGGGGCTGAGGTGCGGGCGTGGAGCACCGTGACGCGCGTACTCACCGATACGTCCGGCAACAAGGTGAGCGGAGTCGAGTACTACGACCGAAACCATGAGAAGCAGTTCCAGCCCGCTAACGTGGTGGTGCTCGCGGCCTGGGCGGCGCAGAACCCGCGGCTTCTCCTCAACTCGGCGACCGACCGGCACCCCAGCGGACTCGCCAACCGCAACGGCCTCGTGGGCAAGTATATCATGACCCACTTCGCGTCCGGCACGAACGCAATGTTCGACGGGGACGTGGAGAACCACATGGGCACGCTGGGCGCCCAGTACATGTCCTACGAGCGCTACGGCAAGACCGCCCACAAGGGCGCATTCGGCTCGACCTTCATCGTCGCTGGATCGGCGATCAAGCTATCGGGCCTCGGCGGCCTCGCCAACGCTCGGTCCGAACTGTTCGGGCCGGAACTGCATGCCTTCGTCAAGCGCGCCGTGAAAAGTCTTTCGCGCATGAACGCGTTTGGCGAAGAGCAGCCCAAGATCGAGAACCGCCTCGAGCTGGCGAGCGAGAAGGACGAGTTCGCAATGCCGCTCGGGCGCATCATCCACAGCTATGACGACAACGACGCAGCGCTGTGGAACGCCAATTTCGAGGAGGGCCTGAGGATCGCCAAGGCCACCGACGCCAAGGAGGTGTGGCAGGGCCGCGCCGTGCAGCCGACCATCCATCTGATGGGGGGCACCATCATGGGGACAACCGCCGCGAACTCGGTCGTCGACAGCTTCGGTCAAACCCACGAAATCGCAAACCTCTACTGCGCCGGCCCCGGCATCTTCCCGACTGCCGGCGCGTCGAATCCGACCTACACGATCTTTGCCCTGTCGCTGCGTGGCGCGGAGCACCTGGCAAAGAACTGGAGCACGGTAGCGGGCTAGATGTTGCGCACGCCGAGAGCCTTGCGGCCGCACACCCTGCGGCTCGCCCCATTATCGGTTGTCGGAACTTCCAGCCGGCCCCGGCCGGTACGGATCGGGCGAGCTCACATTCGCCCGGATGAGATAAATCGCGAGAATGAGCAGCAACACACCCAATACGGTCATGATGCCGGTCTTGTTGAATAGCCAAAAAATAAGGCTCGTCCGATGGAGTCGAAACCACGGTGGCGAGCCTGAAGTTCCCCGGCCGGCTTAAAGCCTGTACGGCATCCCGACTGTGACAGGATTCGGCACGGGCCTCACTGCGCTCGAGTTGGCGACCGCCGCAGCAAACGCCTACAAGCTGCCGCCGGCATCGCGATGGGCGTCATCGTGCCCTGGTGTTCCTCACGTTGCGGGTCGCGGTGTCGCCAGCGGACGTGTGACCGCAACGGTCAGTGTCAGTGCCACGGACCATATACCGGATCGCGCATCATCTGACTGCGAATGAACGGATCCGGATCGTTGCCCTGATAGTAACCCCATCGCCAGATCGGCAGGCGATTTGACGGTGCGCCTTGCCAGTAAGGCCTGCTGCCAAATCCGTCTGATCCAGGGGCGAACCTTCCATGGGAGGCGTCAAAATGATCCCGATCGTGCTTCGCCTGAGCTGGAACGGCCAGGGATGCTGTCGCCAGCGTTACTGCAGTAAGTATCAGGAATTTCCGCATCTCGCTTTCACCCCGTGATTTCGCTCGCTGCGCGTCTCAAAGATGGGCATTTTCCTGCAGATCGTGGCAGCGTCCCAACTAAGACGTATTGCGGGGATGGTGTATAACCTTAAGCGCTGCCGGGCAGATACCCGCGAGTTCGATTTCATATGGAGCCCGCGTTTGCTGTGCGCCTGAGCTAAGGCGAATTCCGGTGTCGCGCAAGGCTGCCGTGTTCACAACGTTGTGTGCGGCGTGTTTACATTGATTTAATGCCAACCATTCGCGACTTTTGCCCATGCACATAATTAGGCAACTGTTTCGATGTGCTGCCCTGACATTATTTTCACGTGCGCTGCATGCATGGCTCGCCTTCATATAGAGAGGGTCGCTTGCCAATGACGCGAGTGGTCACCCAACCGAAAAATAGGGCATTTCTCAGTGCTCGGTGACGCGCGGCGCGAGAGTGTTTACCCATGTACTGGAAATTAAACATTTGTAACTCGCACTGGCGAAACCGTGTTCGTGCGCGCAGATATGGTTGTGGAACGAGTTGGGCTGGATGTGCACCCAAAGGAGCCAGATGATGAGTAAACTCCTCCTCGCTGCCGCTGCCGCAGCTGTTGCGCTTGGTTCGGTCGTCGCTACATCGGACGCCCATGCGAGAGCACCGCACCACGGATACGTTCAGGGATACTATTATGTCCCGGGATACAATTACGTCCCGGGATACAATTACGTCCCGGGATACAATGGGCCGCGAAGGTTCTATGAGAGTCCCATGTTTGCTCCCGACGCGCCAGCTCCCCGGAACTACAACAATCCGGGAATTCCGGACTTTCAGGACGGATCGCGCGGTTGATGCGCCAACCTCGATAGACGTGGTGGCCGCCGGGCAGTCTACGCTGCCCGGTGCTGTTTCGTTGTCCAGGCATTCACAATGACCAGCCATGGCACAAAGCCAATCGCGCGGATATTACGGGGCGCGGCAATCTCCAAGCGCGAATTGCCAGTGTGTGGTTGGGCACGGGATTACTGGGACTGTGCGCCCTTTCGGCGGGCCAGGCGTCGAGCATAGCGCGGCGTGAGAAGCTGGTAGCGCATCCCGTTGCCCTCAGCCGCCCGCGCAAGGCGTCCGGCTTCAGAGGGAGGCGATGCCGCCTGGATTCCGGCTCGATTCGGGCCGGGTCCATCGGCCGGGGTTACCCCAGCGTTCCCCCACGGTTTCGGCCGAACAGGCGTTTCGTCCTCTTGCTGAAGCGGACGTTCTACGGTGGGAAATATCCCATCTTTTCCTGAATTTCTGCCGGCACCCCATAGTCGCGCATCAGGTTGCGGCTCTCGCGTAGCCCACAGGCCTCGCGCTGGACCACGAACATCCACAGCGCCGATACTGTGTCGACTTGTCGCGACATAAAACGACACAAACTCCGTACCGAATCGACGTTTCCGCTTGATCTACGCTCCTTGTCGTGATGTGCCCTGGATACGTTCCGACACGCGCTGACAGGGTTGTTTTGTTACCCCTGGCGGCCGGCACAGCGAGCGGGGTAACACGCCAAGGGCAAAGAAGCTCACGCCGATAGCCATCGAGGCGGCAAAGTCCCGCCGCGATCCGTTGACCGGCAAGGTCTACCGCGTCGAGATCCCTGACGGGGCTTGCAACGGCTTGTTTTTGATTTGCCAACCGTCGGGTCACAAAAGCTACGCGGTGCGATACCGGTTCGAAGGCCGGACCCGGAAGCTCACGCTCGGCGGCGCTGACGTGGTGTCATTGGCGGATGCACGAGCACAGGCGACCGAGGCTTTGCGCCGGAAACCCCGAAGGCCCGGCGAGGCCGTCCCGGCGGCCCGCGGGCTGCGAAGGCGCGCGCCAAACTGAACGCGGCCGGCGTGGCCGTTGACGATATCGAGCGCCCGACAGAAGGCCGGCGGCGCAAGCTGGCTGGCGAAGTGGTAGGCGAGGGGCTCCGCGACGGTCCGAACCTGCCGCTTCGCAATCCTCGCTATGAGGAGGTTGCTCGCAGCTATGCGGGTGGGTTACCCGAGCGTGATGCCTGGGTTTTGGGTGGCGGTTATTCCGTAACGAACGGCCAGTACGCGCGCGTGATGCGCGATCCTCAGTTCAGCGTGTTGCTGAGCTTCGTGGCGCTGATAGCCGGTCGCCTTGCGTGTCGTTACCATTTCTGCAGCAACGATTGCTGCGCATAGCGCTGTCAGATCCCGGCCAGTTCTTCGAGCCTGTGCCGCACACAAGTGGCCGATATCGGGCAAAGGATTTGCTGTCGCTTCCGCCGGAACTGCGGTCGTGCATTGCCGAGGTCAATGTCGGCAAGGACGGCCGACCGCAGATTAAACTGCACGATCGGATGAAGGCGCTTGTTGATCTGGCTCGGCTGATTGGGCCAGCAGAGACGACAGTCAACGTCATTGCTGCTGCGCAGGCGAGCATCGGCTCGGCGGCTGGCGCGCCGCCGACCGACCAGGCTCGGGCCAGAGCGCTGCTTGCTTGGTTTGCCAAGGCAAAGGCAAGGATGGCGGAAGGGGGCGTGAATGGCGCCCCGGGCGAGGTCGCCCGCGGATCGGTCGAGACCGGATCTCGTCCTGCCAATCCGGAAGGGCCTGCGAGGCCGAATTACAATGATTTCAACTACCAACTGTGATGACTTCGCTGATCGCCGCGCCAGTTACGCGAGGTGATCGAATAAGAGGGGTTTCCGGGCGTGGAGCCACGAACACGCCAACGAGATGCTGAGAAAAGTTGTGGCTCCGACGCTTGCAATCTAACGCCTTGACGAATGGCCGCTTCGGCTCAGGGGCGGCCAATCAGACTCCGTGACTGGCACGTCCGAAGTCACGTCAACTACGGATGTACCAAGACGAAGGGCCGCCACTCCGGCTTCGGGCCAACAACGGACTCCTGCGGTGCAGACAGGATCAGAGAAAATGTCGAATCAGCCGCGCAATCTCCATGGTGGGTTGAGTGCAGGTCCACCGAAGACTACGCACTCTTGCTGACGCCCCAGAACAGGGGCAGCGGCGCTTGCACAACGCCGCTGACATTCCTGCGCCAAGCATAATGCCGCAGCATCACTCCTAGCGGTGCGTAGAGAACATGGTCGAGGGCCAGCCTGTTGAGCCGGCGCAAGTGAGTCCATGGCAAGCAAGCCTACATGCTGCTCCTTGGCCCGGAGCAGAAGGTCGGTATCTGACAGCTTCGTGGTGGCCTCGGACGACCGTGTGGCGGGCAGCCCTGGCCTCTAGCCCGTGTACACGAGCCGGCGACTGGCATATCCGCAAGGTGCGAATCCAAACGGATCGCCGAGAGAGCGCGACACCGGCTCGCAGCACTGGCAGTCGACCGCCCACTGCGATAGGTTGAGGTCCGATAAGGAGGGGCCTCATGAAAACACTTCGGTATTCTGCTGTCGTTTTGGCCTTTCTCACAGTGCCTCTAGCGGCCGCGTCGATCCAAGGCGCCAAACCGGAAGAGCTCGGCTTTTCCTCGGAGCGGCTGGCGCGAATTCAGCAAGCCGTCGAGCGGCACATCGATGCGCATGACATCGCGGGAGCGGTAACCTTGGTGGCGCGCCGCGGCCGCATCGCTCAGTTCGAAGCCTACGGGCTCGCAGATCTCGACTCCAGGAAGCCCATGTCCAAGGACAGTCTCTTCTGGATTGCTTCCATGTC
>JASHYD010001241.1 GCA_030043175.1 Xanthobacteraceae bacterium
GGCAGCGGATTGCCAGCATCCGGTCAATGTCCGCATTTGGCAAGAGCCGCCATCGCTGCAGACATGTTTTGTCGTCGCGAGCTAACCGTAGCGGAAAACGACGATTGCTCAGCGACACGGCATCATCCCAGAAGGCATCGGAATGACACAACCCGTTGTCTTGCCGTTTCTAATGTTCCAAGGAAACGGCTCCGCTGCTCTAGAATTCTACTGTTCTGTATTCCCGGACGCGCAGGTAGAAGAGATCGAATGCTACGGGCCACGTGAAGCCGGACCGGAAGGCTCTATCAAGCGGGCACGCTTCTCGATCGGCGGTCAGTCCGTTCTTTGCACTGACAGTAGCGTAAAGCACGCCTTCTCATTCACGCCTTCCTTTTCGTTTTTCGTGGAGTGCCATTCGGAAAATCAGGTCAGGACGCTCAATGCCGTCCTGAAGGCAGGCGGGCAGGAACTGATGCCAATAGGCTCGTACGGCTTCAGTGCTTTGTTTGCGTGGGTTACCGATCGCTTTGGCGTTTCATGGCAATTGAACTACGCCTAAAGTCCGGTCATGGCCCACTCGGTCCATCGCTGGCCTTCGGGCCACATGCCTCGACGCACCCGGCCGGTATCCCTCCGCTATTGAAGACAAACCCGCTGTGGGCGGCGGTGGACGGCCGAAGATGACCCATTTCGGATTCGGTTGACTGACGGGCTGATCGCACACTGCCCATCACTCGCGCCGTACCGCGATCAGCCGAGCAGGCTTTTCGTTGGCGGGGCTATGAAAGGTTTCGCAGTGGGCAGGTGACGGCGGTGCTTTCAGGCGAAACACGGGCGTTGGGGACCAAGTCATTGTGCATGAGGCGCCTGAAAGACAGTCCAGCGATCATCCTTGAACAGATAGAGGGCCGACGAAACGCGAAGCTTGATAAGCGATACCCTTACGTAGGCCGTCGACCGCCTTACTTTCGGCTAAAGGTGTGAACAACAGACCGCCGCGCTTCGGTACGGCGACCACGATGCCTTCTCGATGCTGTCGCAGAAGATTTCGCCAGAAAGCTCGGTCGAGGAAATAGCTGCTATCGAGGTCCGGAGACTTGCCTTGGACTTGCATCAATCCTCCGGTCCAAGGTCTTGCGGTGGGGGCGCGGTAGACCCGCTTGATGTTACCAACAGCGAGCTGAAGCGCTTGGGTCGGGCTTAAGTTCAACCGAGCAAGGTCCTGAGGTGTCGCATTGCGCACGTAACGCGGACCGTCAAAAACAAATCGAACTTGCAAGTCGCCCAAGAATGCGAACCACGCGAGCTCGATTTCGATCTCCCTGCCATCGGCCAGTTTCGTTCGCATCTTTCCCAACGGGTGTAACGCTTCGTCCGGTTCGTTCGCGCCAATCGCCTCCCTGAGGACGGCCATCAGGTTTTCGGCGTTTGTGTCCACAGCTTGAGGGGTTTGGGCCATTACGCACTCCGAACCGAGAAAACCGTAGAGACCATACAGAAGGATTAAGCCGTGCCACGCATAGCGCTGCTTGCGGTGGTTGGCCGACATGCTGGACATGGTGCACCTGGAGCGAAGGAGATTTGAACCAAGACTGGGACTAGCTGGCCGCGTCGCAAAGTATATGAAATGGCGATGGATCGAGGGTAGATGTCCCACCAAAAGGGGTGGGCAGGCAGTTGCATTTGACGACCGGTCGCGGCGCGATCGACCGTCGACGTTGCAGTGCGGTTCAGGTCGATGATATTCTGAAGCGCTTGACGGTGTTCGACAAGGCGGGTGCAATGGCTGCCGTCAGCCTGCCTGGCCAAGGCGCCAAAGGCCGAGCTCTTTCGCGACCCGCCGTTCGGACCGGACGCCATCGACGCGTCGGGGGCGCTGCTCAACGCGCTCGTCGCCAGCGCAGCGAGATCGCGGGCCCGGTCAACGCCAAGGCCGCGTGTTCCGCGGAGGACGAGCGCATCGCGCTTCCCGACAATAGGGCACTACCGCGCGGCATTGCCTGACGCTGATGATCGACGGGGCCTTGTCCAGGTCGGAAAAGTAACGACGCTGGGCTCTCCGGACCCGCAGGTCAGGGCGCAGATCGAACGAGCGCGCGCCGGCCTGGCCGAAAACCGCGCACGCCGGTTGTCGATCGGGTTTCTCGGCGAAGGGACCCGCGACGCCGCCATAAGTAAAATCGCCGCCGCGCCCTAACTAGATCGGCCTGTGCCGGCGACCACGACTGTTCAGCCCTTGCTCAACTCGACACGAATAGGATTGAACTTTTGGAATTCTCAAGAACCGCCGCCGCTACTTTGCCAAAGAATAGCGTCTCGCTGGCCGGACGACCCACGCCCATGACAATGAGGTTATAGTGCCCGAGGCGCGCCTGCCGCAGGATCGCGTCCTCGGGGGAGATGTCGAGCCGCAGCGCGGTCCGAATCGGTCGGCCGTGGCGATCGGCGAGGTTGACGATATCCTTGAGGACTGACTCCTCATGGCGCCGAGCGGGCGTCGGATGTTGTTGCCGACGCTGCGCGGCGCCCAGTCCCACCGTACTCAGGACGTAAAGGGCCGTCATCGAACTATCGCTCGTTTCCTCCAGCGCCAGCGCGACCTCAGCGGCCCGTCGCGAGACCTTATTGCCCCTGATTGGAACCAGGATGTTCAGGTCGCCGTCCTGAGGCGAGTCGACATGCGGTCCGCGCGCCACGACCACCGCAAGCGGACCTTCATACGTTGCGGCGATGCGGGCTATCTCTTCGTCGAATCCGCCGTGGGGCCCCACCGTTTTGGCGATGCCGAGGACGAGCAAGCCGTAGCCCTTCTGGGCTTCCCTCGTGACCGCTGATTCGACCGGGAGTGTATCCGT
The DNA here is from genome assembly GCA_030043175.1 of Xanthobacteraceae bacterium. The sequence continues at coordinate 2,838 of JASHYD010001241.1, forward strand.
CCGAAACGTCACATGTGCTGTCCGCCTTCTCTCCTCATGCGGCCCTGATGGACGAGCGGTCGCCGCGATGGCTGATCTGACAGCCGCATCTGGGCTGCCACGTCCGAGGTGAAGCACAGTCGTCGTGATCCCCTGCGATCCAGCCATCAAGCCTGCCAGACGCACCGCAAGCTTGCCGTTTGCGCTGTCATCGACGGCAACGAGCAAGCGCTCAACGTGGCTAATAAAGCCCTTTGCCTCGAACGCCTCATGCGCGAGCCGGGCATGCTCCTCCTCGTGTAGCGGAAGCCTTGACAGGGCCCAGCGCAGCGTTGGCGGCATTACCAAGGTGGTCACCACGGCCATGGTAACAATCATCGTGAAGAGATCTTGACTGATGACGCCCATTGAGAGGCCTATGGTGGCAACGATGACCTCCGTGGAGCCGCGCGCGTTCATGCCAAAGGCCAGCGCCAGTGATTCCCGACGGGTCAGCCGAGCCAGCGCACCTCCCAGAAATGCCCCGGCAAACTTACCGATGCTCGCGATCGCGATAAGAGCGCCCGTGAGGATCACCAGTCGCGGGTCCCTGAGAATCGACAAGTCTGCGTTGAGGCCCGCCAACGAAAAGAACACTGGCATGAAGAGGGCCACGACCAAACCGCGCAATTGCGCGTCGACATGGCCAGTCAGGATCGGCGACTCACCGACCAGAATCCCCGCAACGAACGCACCTAGCACCGTGTGAATACCTATGAGATGTGTAATCAGTGCCATGCTGCCCATAACGATCAAAATTGCAGTGACTACCGGTACTTCGCTAATGAACGTGTCGTTCGTCCAGCGGATCAGGCCGAAGACGAGCCGTCGGCCGAACGTGAAGCTTGCCAGCAGGAATAGCCCGGTTCCGAGCACGCTTTCCGCCAAGGTCGCGACACTGAGAACGCCATGTAATGCCAAGCCAGAGGTGATCGCGATAATGGTCCAGCCGACCGTGTCGTCGATGATGGCGGAGGCGACGAGCGTCATGCCGATTTTCCGACGCATGAACTTCATCTCGCGCACAGTCGTTGCGACGATCTTGACGGAGGCGACCGATAGTGCCGTTCCAAGGAACAGCGAGGTGATCAGCCGCTGATCGGGCCGCGGCAACATGGCCTCGGGCAGGAATTGACCGAGCATGACTCCGCACAGGAACGGGACGACGATCCCCGCCGCCGACACGCTCGCGGCAGCGCGCCGAGCCCTTCTTACAAGTTCGAGGTCGGTCTCCATCCCGGTGAGAAGGAGCAGCATCAAGATACCGAGCTGAGAAACGGCCTCAAGCATTGCCTTCTGTTCAGACCCGCTGGGAAAAATTGCGTGCTGTGCCTCTGGCCAAATCGCCCCGAATACCGATGGACCGAGCACGACGCCCGCGATCAACTGCCCCATGACGGCCGGCTGGCCGATCCGCTGCATCGCTTCACCAAGGAGGCGGCCGACCAGCAGCAGCAACACGATCTGCGCGATGAAAAGTGCCTCCGACGACCCCATTCGGGCCTCCTTAGGGTGCGGCAACGTTTCTCAGGTCTCCGCGGGCGAGCTCCCAAGGGTCCTATTTTGATGTCGCAAATGGACAGATAGCCGTTGACGGCCAAGGGAGATTGCGGTGCAACGTCTCAGGGAACTGGTCCGAGCTTTCGATTATTCGATCGAGTCCCCGACGAGCGGCCCAAAAGAGGCGGAGCAATCGTAAGCGCTTACCTCAGGATTGACGGTGGAAGCCGGGGCGGGAGTTCGAATTGGCCGCTGTCAGACCGGCCAACGTGCCACCAAGGTGTCCATGATGCGCTGGTACAAAAGCGTCGGAGATGAACCGCTCTGTCTGTCGAGGGCGCACCCCTGAGCACCCCTGACCTCCAAACGAACGTCACTGAAACAAATTACCACCCCACCTGAAATCGCTCGGCCCTGGATTGCTCTTCCCTGTGCCGCGGACGTTATCGAAAAGCGCGGCTGACTCCAACGAAACACGTTCCAAACCGCCTGCCTGCGACCTCTCAAGATATCAATCGCAGGACTGTGCGTGACACAAGCAAAAAAAGCCACTCACGAGCCCCCTCACTGGTGCCATTTTTTTCATAGGGGCCCTGCTGGCGCATCGTGTCCTTAATCACGCCCGCAGGCCCGACCGCAATGCCCCCTGGGGGCGGATCGGCATCCGCGGCTGGTAGGATAACGTAGAGCGGGATCAGGGGTTCCGACTGGGACATGTCACGGTTTGACCTGACGCCGACTGTGTGCTCCAAACGCTCGGCTGCTGTGACTGGCGCATTACCCCGTCACTTGTGTCGCTCAATGAGTTGATCGGCAACATCGTTGAGGTCTTTGCCAACAATCTGCGGCTGAGGTCCCACACCCGAAACATCGTTGCCAACACGTTTGATCAGTGCTGCCTCCCAGCCCGCCGCGACGGCGCCGAAGGTGTCCCATGTGTGGCAGACGATAACGCAGAACTGGGACGCCTTAGCCCCGAGCTCTTCCTCGACATAGGCGTAAGCTTCGCGCGACGGTTTGTGGTGCTTCACGCC
>JASHYD010001242.1 GCA_030043175.1 Xanthobacteraceae bacterium
CCGCACTCCCGCAAGTTTCGCGGACGATAACGCTGAGCAATTTCGTACCGCAGGATCAGGACGCCAAGCTCAAGCTGATCGGCGAGGCCGCAGCGAAAATCGGTCCCTCGCTGAACCCCCAGGAAATGGAGCCTGCTCCGACCGACCAGGACGATCTGGACGCGCTCGCAGCGACCGCAGATGACCTCTCAAAGGCCGCCGAAGACGAGCAGCAGACTGGGCCGGGAGTTCCTGCGGCAAAGCGGCTCGCTGGGCTTCTGAGGCAACTCGCTGCGGGCGACCCCGCCCTGCGCAAGCGCGCCGAAGCGGTGTTCGTGGCGCCGCTGCGCTTCTCGCTCGACCGGTTGCGAGGCTCACTGCAGCCGGATCGCGTCTCCGCGCAGACGATCCCGCCCGACCTCGCCCGGGAATGGATGACGCCGGATGGGCAGTCGCGGGTTGAAGTTCTCCCCAAGGGTGATCCCGACAACACCGACGTGCTGCGCAGCTTCGTAAACGCTGTGCTCGCAGTTGAGCCCAATGCCACCGGGCCGGCCGTCCTGCTGTTCGAGGCAGGCGAGACGGTTGTGCGTGCGTTCGCGCAAGCCGGGATTTTCGCCTTGGCGGCAATCGCGCTGCTGCTGCTCATAGCGTTACGTCGGATCGTCGATGTTATGCTGACCCTTGTCCCGCTGCTGATTGCCGGCATTGTCACGCTGGAATTGTGCGTCGTGCTCGACCTTCCGCTCAACTTCGCCAATATTATAGCCCTGCCCTTGCTGCTGGGCGTCGGGGTTGCATTCAAGATCTATTACATCATTGCGTGGCGTGCCGGTAAAACCGGCCTGCTGCAGTCTAGCCTGACCAGGGCGGTGGTGTTCAGCGCCCTGACGACTGGAACGGCGTTTGGAGGACTGTGGCTGTCGAGCCACCCCGGCACCGCCAGCATGGGCAAATTGATGGCGCTCTCGCTCCTCTGCACGATGGCGGCAGCAGTGCTGTTCCAGCCGGTGCTCATGGGGCCGCCCCGGCAAAAGGCGACGAGCCAGGACCCCGAAACGCTGTAGGATGCGGCAGAAGGGCGGCCTCGAGCGGACGCCGTGCCCCCTCTTCCCTCCCGAATGCGGGGAGGAAGGAGGCTAGCACCCGGACGCTGCGCATGCGGCCGGTGCGCCTCACCGCACGCGCCGCGATCTTTTGCTGCGCGCTCGCGGCCACAGGAGCGAGCTTGCGGAGTCACGTACCGGCCGCGCGCCCGGATCGGTGATTCCGCCGGTTCGAATCTTGTGTCACAATTTCAGCATTACTGCCAATCGCGGGGTCGCGTGGCCTGAAACTTGCGTTGGGCCCATAGGCCCATAGGCCCATGCCGCGGCGATCCACGCCGGTTTTGGGTTCAAGGCAAAAGGAGATCATCATGCGCGAGAAATTTTCAGACTCGATGATGAGTGTTGCCGTTGCCGTGGTCGCTGGGAGCGTGGTCGTTTCGGCGCCGGTGACACCGGCCTCGGCTCAGAGTTCAACCGCGTCAAGCACGACGCCGTCCTCGTCACTGAAAACCCCCTGGGGTGAACCCGACTTGCAGGGGATTTGGACCGACGAAACGACCACGCCCTTGCAGCGGCCCGCGAAGTACGCGAGCCAGGAGGTTTTCAGCGAAGCCGAGCGAGCCGAACTGGACAGAGTGCGGTCGGAAGTGCTCGGTCGCGAGAGACGTGCAGAGCGTGGGACCGAACGCGACGTCTCCGGTTCCTATAACAATGTGTTCGTGTCCTTCAAGCGCACTGGCGCGCGCACGTCGCTCATTGTCGATCCGCCCAACGGCCGGATTCCGCCGCTGACGCCGCAGGCGCAGAAGCTTGCGAGCGCGGAGCGGGAGTTTCGCCTGGCCCTGTTGCAATCAACCGAGACCTGCAAGAACAAGGAGGCTGCCTGTAGCGGCGGGAACTACGATTCGATGCGCTCGCCGCGCTTTGCGGAACCTCCACCGCGCTACAACGCCACCCGCATGAATCGCAACGATGGTCCGGAGGACAGTTCATTGGGGGAACGTTGCCTGACCGGGGGGCTGCCGGAATTTGGAGGCCCGACCGGCAGCTTCCGCCGGGTGGTGCAGACGCCAGGCGGCATCTCGATCTTCTACGACGTCGGCCAGGGCCAGGGATGGCAGCGCAACATTGTGATGAACGGAGCTGGGCATCTGCCGGCCAGCATTCGCCAGTGGTATGGCGACTCGCGTGGCCACTGGGAGGGCGATACGCTTGTTATCGATGTAACCAATTTCAGTTCTAAAACCGATTTCCAGGGCTCACGTGAGAACCTGCACCTCATTGAGCGGTGGACGCGCACTGGACCAAGCACGCTCGAATATGAAGTCACGATCGAAGATCCGACCGTGTGGACTCAGGCCTGGACCGTCAAGGAACAGTTCAGCCGGCAGAGCGATGAGGACAATAGGCTTTATACCGAGCCGCGTTGTGTGGAGGGAAACTACGGTCTGCCGGGCATCATTCGTGGGCGGCGCGCGGAGGAGCGCGCCTTTGCGCAAGGGCGAGGTCCCGATCCGGCAACCAGGGACGCCATGAAGGATGGTTTCATATTCGATGACGAGCCGTTGCGGTAAGACCGCAGGAGAGCAAAAGCCTCATTTCGGACCTGCAAGCTCGAGGCTCGCGCCTTCGCAGTGGTGCACATCGCGCGGCTAAGCCACGGCTAAGCCTCACTCGCCGGCTCGAATGTCCGTCTTACGCCAAAAAATTCACCGAAAAGCCGGCGCGGCGCGCCACCGCGTCGCGCGCTTCCTCGGCCAGGCGCATCAGTCGCGGCACGTCGATGCCGAGGACATTGCCGCGCCATTTTCGCACCTGGCCGGCGATGAAGACGGTGTCGACATTGCCGGGATTCATCAGATTCACCACCGTGCCGGGGGCATTGTTAAGCGGCCGCACGCTCAACCGGTCGGCCCGTAGCATGACGATGTCGGCATCCTTGCCGGGTGTGAGCGTGCCGATCTTGCCGTCCAGGCCAGCGCAGCGAGCGCCCTCGATGGTGGCGAATTCGAGCACCTCGCGGCAGGTGAGCAGCGGCGGCAGGTTTTGGGCTCCGCTGCGCGCGCGGGCAAAGACCTGCATGTGCTGAAAAGTGAACGCCGTGCGCATGATGGTAAAAAAATCCGGCGCAATGGTCACGCTGTGGTCGGAACTCAGGCTGGGACGCAGGCCATGGTCGAGCGCATCCTGGACCGCCGGAATGCCGTGCCCCATCGACATTTCGATCTGCGGGCATAGCGAGACGTGACCTCCGGTGTCCCTGATCAACCGCCACGCATCGCCGCTGAGATTCGTGCAGTGGATGTATTCGTCGCCGGGCCGCAGCAGTCCCGCCCGCCCGAGCGCCAACAACCCCGCACTATCGTTGCGCATGTGCAGCACGGCCGGAATGCCCGCGTCGCGGGCCGTGCCGAAGGCCTTGGCATCGAGTGCGACCCCCAGCGCCAGCGTCAGCAACTGATCCTTGGCATTGAAGTATGCACGCTGCAGCCGCGCAACGTCTTGCGGGTATTGACTCGCAGGTCCAGCACCCCGCGAGTAGGCGTAGACCGCACGGATGCCGGATTCCTGAAGCGCTTGAATACAAGCGTCGCTGTGCTCCGGAGTGTGGCTGATCTGCGAAAGATCAACAATGGCCGTGGTGCCCATCTCGATCAGGCCGAGCGCCGTCATCAATACCCCGGCATGAACGTCGGCGGGCTGAAAGACTGGTGTCAATTTGGTCTGGACGTCGCGATTGTAGTCGGGATCAAGAACCCCGTTCGTCATGATGCCGCGCAGGATGCCTTGGTAAGAGTGGCTGTGGGTATCGACGAATCCTGGGATCAGAATGTATTTTGCGGCATCAATGACGGCGGCGGCTTCGGCCGACACCAGGATGTTCGGGCTCACTGCCGCGATCTTGCCGTTCTCGATCAGCACATCGGCTTGAGCGAAGTCTCCGACCTGGCGGTCGAGCGTCAGCACGACGCCGCCTTTGAGAAGGATGCGCGGCTGTCCTTGCAGCCGCGTCAATTCGGGGTCGGACGATGTCGCATCGGCGCCCTGCGCCGCGGCGCTGCGGGGCAGCATTTCAACCGCGGCTCCAGTTGCCGCCAGGCCGGCGCCCGATTGCAAAAAGCCACGGCGTGACAAGGGTCTCGCCGCAGCCGGGTCATTATGCCGATCGGGTGCACCCAAATGCGCCGCAATGATCGGGCTTGCCTTGCCTGGATCGGACATCGGTGCACCTTCCTTCCCCTTCTGTCAGGGACGATAGCCTGATCCGCGTCATTCCCGAGGCTGCACGCGCACCATGTACCCGTTGTGATCGACATACCAGACCGTGACCGGCGTCGTGGAATTGTCGATCCAAGTTCTGCGATCATGCGAGTAGGGTTCAGGCAGCACGTATTCGACCCAGCGGTCCTGCTTGGGATTGAACCGCACCATGCGGCCGCCATGCAGCTCGCCGGCCCACACTTCGCCCTTCTTGTCGGGCTGGGCCTCGTAGAAATCGACATACGGCGTCGGCGGCGCATATTCGCGGATCTGGCGCGCCTTGGCGTCGAGTTGCAACAACGAGCCGCCGCGGCCGCCGAACCAGGGATTTCCCTCCGCGTCGAACCCTCCCCGCGCCGGGGTCGAATCATGCGATGGGCTGTGCAACTCAAGGAGCTTGCTGGTGCGGGTATCCATCAGCTCGATCGTGTCGCCTGCCTGCGCCGCCGCGCCGCCGGCCCAGAAGTTCCCGTCGTCAGTGACGATGTTGTCATAGGGGTTGGCGAGATTGATGGTGAAGGGAACGCGCTCGAGCAGCTGTCCGGTCTTCGAATCGAATTTCTGGACCGCCTTGTTGCGCGCAAACCAGATGCCGCCATCGGGTCCGATCGAGAAATTGCCGACCCCGGGCGTGTTCAGCGGCTCCTGGCCCGGGATGGGGATCTTGATGAAACTATCGTTCGCAGGATCGAACCGCACCACCGTGTGCGCCCAGTTCTCCGACATCCACACGATATCGTGGGCATCGACCGTCATGCGGTGGGTGCCGGGGAGGACGCCGGCCGGCGTCGGCGGCACCCTGTGCTCGGTGACGATGCCGGTGCGCGGGTCGAGCATGCCCATGTAGGGTGTGCGGTGGCTCGAATACCAGATATTGCCCTTTGAGTCGCCGGACACGTCATGTGGCGAAAGGAGTACGCGCGGCAGCTCGTATTCGGTCACCACGACCCGCGTCGCCGCACCGCGCGGTCGCGGATAGACCCGCAGCAGTCCGAGCTCGGTGGCCGGCGAGCGAACCCTCGCCAGCCATTTAACGATCATCTGCTCCTGCTCAAGATTGCCGCGGGCGGCTGCGCGGTTGATAAGCGGCGAGCCGGCATGGTGCATCATACGGAAGACCATCAGGCCCCAGCTGCGTTCATCCAGCGTGTTGCGGAAAATCTGCTGATAGGAATGGCAGCCGTTCCCGCAAGTGCGGCTGAAAGTGTACTTCT
>JASHYD010001243.1 GCA_030043175.1 Xanthobacteraceae bacterium
ACACCCGAGCGACACGGTAAGGCCGGATCAGGCAGCAACACAACCATCAGGTTGAAATACCGCAACATATACGCCAGTCGTTCCTGTGAATATTGGGCATAGGTGCGCTTCGCTCTTGCTGTGTTCACGCGACTCACACGAAAATGCGCTCAGCTGGAGGGGGTGGCGATGGGTTCCGTGCTGAGCCTCAAACGATGCGAGTACTCGGTAGTTTGGTTGCCCACCAGTCCCTCGGTGGACGCAACCATACCTCCCGCGGACCTCAAAAGTGATCCAGTCCCTGGCACCGAGGCTCTGCCGAGCAGGGCAGACCCGTACGCCATGTCCCGCCTCCTTGTGGCGTTTTGTATCGGTGTCACTGCCACATTGGCTTGGCAGTCCTGCAGCGGTGCGGCCAGACAGCTGGCCCAGACTTCATCTTTGTCGGCCCCAATTGCGCAGCCCACTTCAACCGCGATCACACCGGCGACCTTCGCCAGCCGCTTTCCCAGTGACCCGCATCTCGTGATGGTACAGGAAAACGTCGATCGGCTCGCCGTCAGCCCGCAGCAGATAAATATCGGCGTCGTGCCGCTCCCGTCCGTCCGCGAGCAGATGACGCGCAACATCGCTAGCCAGCACCAGACCGAGCGGCACACCGCTTTAAACGTATCCGTGCCTCTGCCGCGGCCCGCACCTGCCGAGACGCGAAGGCACGCTTCGCGACCGGCGATGACAACGACGGGTGCTGCCCCTAATGCCCATCATACCGGCATTGATTCCGGCCAGAAGGGGACACGATCTTCGGCCGCCGCCCTGAGAAGTTCGGCACCCGACCCGTTTAGTGGAAGCCTGATTTTCGTTGGCCAAAGCGTGATCTCGGCCCTATCAAAGATCACCGGCATACAATTGTGAATTGGTTCGCGTCGGCTGTCACACAGTAGTCGCACCAGCGCCTTGCGGTCGAGAAACGAGCGACCGCGCAGACCCTCGTGCTCGATTCGCATAAGATCATCGAGGCATGCGCGGCCGACCGTAGGCGCAGTTCCTCAAGTCGAGACAGGCCGTCGGCCCCAGCCGATTGGCCTTGGCGTCGATCATGAAGTTCTTGGCCTTAATACGTCCCGCAGCAGCCGCAATGGCTGAAAGTCGCGCCGTCCAACCACAGGCAGGGCCGCGAGACGCTCGCCGGTTCAAGTGACCATCCGAGTGTGGCCCTGTTGCGCCTCGACACGAGCGCGAACCAAGCTCGCGCGATTGGATCGCGCTCCCCTCGTGAAGCGCAAACGCCATTCCAAAATGGTTTCCGTCCATTCGCGATGCGTTCCGCACCGCTCAGCCTGAAATGACAAAGCCGAAGAATGGCGATACGTTAGTACAGCTGAGCGGAAGAGAGGGACCCGTTTCACTCCCGCCACCAAGCATCCTTCGGAGGGTGCCCAGAGATGCCTGTATTCGTCAAATGAGGCGGCCGGACTAACGAAACGCCGCGCCGCAGGGAGGAGGAATTCATGAAACTTGCTCGAACACTTGCACTTGTCGGCACTGCCACGTTGGCGCTCACGGGCACGGCTGCGGTCGCGCAGCAGGCGCCGAAATTCGAGATCGATACGAGCTGGCCCAAGCCGCTGCCGAACAATTGGATCTTTGGGCAGATCGGCGGCATCTTTGTCGACAAGGAGGACAATGTCTGGATCAGCCAGCGCCCGCGCACAGTGAATGATCGCGACAAGCGCGCCGAGCGTGGCGACAAGGCGATCTGCTGCTACACCGCGCCCTCGGTCGTCGAGTTCAACCAGGCGGGCGACGTGGTCAAGGCGTGGGGCGGACCGAAAACCGCCCAGGGCTACGACTGGCCACAAAACGAGCACGGCATGTTTATCGACTACAAGGGCAATGTCTGGCTCGGCGGCAACGGCGAGAACGATGGCATGGTCCTGAAGCTCACCAACGACGGCAAGTTCCTCATGTCGATCGGCAAGTCTGCCAAGCAGACCAACAGTCTGGATCAAGCGCGCGTCGGCCGTGCCGCCGACATGGTGGTCGATCAGGCGACAAACGAACTCTATGTGGCGGATGGCTACTTCAATCACCGCGTCGTCGTGTTCGATGCCGATAGCGGCGCCTTCAAGCGCACGTGGGGTGCCTATGGCAAGCCGCCGACAGACGAGAAGATCACGTATGATCCGAAGGTTCTGCCCGAGCAGTTCAACAATCCGGTGCACGGCATCCGGATCACCGCAGACGGGCAGGTGGTGGTTTCCGATCGTGGCAACAACCGCATACAGGTGTTCCAGAAGGACGGTACTTTTGTGCGCGAAATCCCGGTCTTGCGCGACTCAACGGCGCCGGGCGTGACCGGCTCGACCGTTTTCTGGCCGGATAAAGGGCAGACCTATTGGTTCACCTCAGACGATCCCAATGGCCAGATCCATGTGATTCGCCGCAGTGATGGGGAGTTGGTCGGCAGCTTCGGGCGCGTCGGACGTGGTCCGGGTGAGTTCGAAAACCTCCACAACATTGCCATCGACAGCAAGGGAAATATCTATACTGCCGAGGTACAGGGCCAGCGCGTACAGCGCTTCCTCTACAAGGGCGGCCTGCCCGCGGTCAGCCAATAATAAAGAGTGCCGTGCACATGAAAGCAGGGCGCCGATCGCTCGGCGCCGTCATGGCGCGTTTTCCGCTTGCCGAGCCGGCCCTGGGAGGTCACCCTGAGCCTCTCACATATGCGGACGTGAACCGCATCCGGCCCGTGCCACCGCCACCAAGGCAACCCGTAACAAAGCTAAGGGATGAACAATGAGGTTGGTCTTACTATTGCGCGAGTGGCGGAACCTCATTGTTGTTGGGATCGTCGGCCTCGGGATTGGTTTCTTGCTTGGCCGATTTGCTGCCTCCGGTTCCCGGCCCCACGATGTCTCAATTGAAACGCAAACGTATCACACGTGTATGTACCTCTATCGTGATGTGGCTGGCTGTGCTGAGGTGATGAAGAGGCTTGCGGGCGACCGCGCCGAAGCGAATTAATGTCCCGGGTACGACTGTACCTCCCAGATTAACGACCCGCCGCAACGCCGCTTCTGCGGCTGGCGTTGGCCTGCGGCGGGAGGCAACTCCTCTCGTCCCACGCGTGGCCCCTCGCAACGACACGGTACGCGCGGACCTCGCCGATGCGGCTGCACGCCGTCCATGCACTCTCGCTGCGGTGCGCAAAATGCAAGAGTGCGGCAAGGGGCCGGCTCCGCTTGCTACGGTCTCGGGCATTTTTAAAATGGGCGTCTGACGCGCTGTGAATGGTAGGACTCAATGTGAGATGGCCCGTCGTCGCCAATGCGAGCCATAAGTTCATTCGACCCTGAACGGCCAACACAGTTCGCACCTGAGGGCCGCAGCTACGGGGCGCGCCGCGCCACTACAAACAGCGTCACCGAATCATCGTAGATTGTCACGGCATCGCGCAGCCATGCCATCAGCAAAATGAACTATCCGAGCATCGATCTGCAAGCTGTGCGGTGGCAAGGCGGCCACTCTGCGAATTGCTGATCGCGCTTCAGCAGTGCCGAAAGCGCAGCGAAACTTGGTGGTGCGCGACAATCGACGCGAGAGCTGAGCGACAATCAGGATGCAAGAGGCCCCGGCATATTATCGAACTGGTAGGCCCAACATCCCCTTAGTTATCATTGGCAGGTTTCGCTGGCCAGAGTTTTTGCAACCGCTTATTTGCTTTCCCAATGCGTTCGCTGGCTGTCTTACCGATTTCATCCACGTTCTCACGCATAATACGCGTCTCCTCCGCCAAAATGTTGGCCTCCTCTCGTGCCTTGCGGATTTCGTCGTCTAGTGAGCCCGTCATTTTTTCAGCCATCCGACGTAAAAGGCTTAACCGCTATAAAGGTTCCCCACGTGAAGGTACAGCCGGTCTGCGATAACCAGGCGTAGCAGAGGCCCAAGGGGCCAAACGGCCCGAGAGACTCGTAGGAGACTCACTGGTGCGGTCACCCAGCAGCGCCGCGAAGGCCTCTCAGCGACTCTCCCAGCAGCCTTGCGGGGCATCTCTCGACCACCATCGGTTGACCGCAGATTGTGGGGGCTTCACAGACGTGACGTAAGCCCCAAGCAAGTTCGAGGCACTCTTGCTCGCCGCA
>JASHYD010001244.1 GCA_030043175.1 Xanthobacteraceae bacterium
GGCGCAAACGCTTCCGCAACAATTGCCCGCTTCTGCTCTTTGCTCCACCGCCGGCGTCGCTCCGGGCCCGAAATCACTTCCACGCGTCTCATCGCACCGTCCTTTGCACTGGTGCAAACCACATGGCTTGCACCAGTGCCAGAGCAACACCGGTGAGTCGCGCGCGCAAGGCGGCCCCTATCGGAGGGTTACGTTAGTTCCCACCCGATAGTGTTCATGGCCTTCTCTATTGCAGTTCTGAAACGCTCGCGGCGGACCCTTACTGTTGCCGTTCGTCCATCGGCTGGGATCAATACGCTCAACTTAATTCGTAGCTGGTTCTCAGTGTCTCGGGTGAGCGCACCGTTCGTGAGTAATTCCCCCGATTCAACGGCGTCGATTACCGATTGCACAATCGGCTCGACGTCGAGTCGCGGCAAACTGGGACGACCGATCACGGGTGCCACTGCCTTCCTCGACGCTGGCGATGCTCAGATTTGTACTAATATCCAATTGCGCACGGGGTTACTTCCGATCAATCGCAATGACACCCGGCCCGTGGGGAAAGTAGTCCAAGGGCCGGGGCCACGCTCGGCCCTGTCTAAGCACTTAGGGAAGCAGTCCAAGAGGGACCACGCACGACCCGATGTGGAAGGTTAAGACCGCACGCACCACCAAACTAACATTGGGCTGCCAGTTGGCGGCGTGAACACTCGTTTATGCCAGTGGAATCTCTCTAAATACAGCCCGTCAACGGCGAAACCAATGTGGTTGAAGCCGGGAGGCGTCTCAAGCCCATTCCGGTGCGTCGTGGTCAGGGGTAGAATGCACACGCCGGTCCGCAATTAGCTCTATCCCTATTTCGTTCCTTCGGTTGCGTTAGACTAGAGATGCCAGCTCCCCCTCGAAAACGTCCCCTCGGCCAGGAACAGCGCCGAGCACTCCAATTGCTTGCCGGCGTTCCGTTCGGTCTTACCGACGCAGCCATCTCCGCTAACGGAATTCCACGCCAAACGTTAGTGCGCCTCATCCGCGCCGGACTTGCAACAACAGACCGCGAGGTTAAGCCCGGCGGGCAAACTATCGGCCGCGTCAGGATCACTGAGGCCGGCCGACGAGCAGTCGAAGGTTATTGAGCGAATGGTCGGCGTAACCTTGCCTGGCAACTCTCTCGGCAGCGCAGCTCCTCGAACCGAGACAAGCCGTCAGGCCCCAGCACAACGGCCTCGCCGTCTTGGCCATGCCTCCATGTCGGCCGGCACGTATGTGCATTCAATCCGATCGATAAGACCCCCAGCCCCTGCCAAAGCTCCTCGGAATCAAGAGCCGGGGCCGCGTGGGCGAGAAGCGAAGGCGGCGTTAGCCTCGCGCTACCAGCAGGTCAAGCGCGGGAATGATGGCGGGTCGGGAGGTCTTCTCTTTGTCGGCAAACGTGGCATGATACCCAGTAGAATGACGTAGCAGGGAGAGTTCACGATGAACGGCCCGCGCATCGTCGCTACGGCCGCTTTCTTGCTGCTTCTGCCGCAGTTCGACAACGCCGCCGCCGCTGGCCCATATGACGGCGAATGGACCGGTAGCGCAACCTCAACTGGTGAGCGATGCAGACGAGCTATTATGAAGCTCACGGTCGAAGGCCAGATTGTGCTAGGCCGAGCGACTTTTGAGCGCGATACGCCCAACATCAACGGTACTGTTGACGAACACGGCGCATTTGGGGCGACGATAGGCTTTCAGCCTCTCAGAGGGCAATTCACCAGGAATGAATTCGAGGGGACCTTCAGGAGCTTCGATTGCGAATGGAAGGCTCTTCTCAGGCGCACGAGGTAACGCCTTTGCGCGCAATCACGAGGACCTTGTCATGCCCGCGGGCAAAATAGAGCCGAGCTAGCTGAGCCTGTCATTCGGCCTGTCGAAGACGACTGATCCCCGCCCCGATCGCGTCCGCCGCCCTTGCGAACTCCTGTGCTGTCGTGGACCACAAGTTGGCCAGATGCGCCGGCCCCTGCGCTCCGCCTCGTCGCGCAGCTTGCTGGGCGGTGATGTCGTCGATCTGGCGAGACCTGAATTGCGATTCGAGCTGAGGGCGGCCCTTCATCGCTTTTTCGAGCAGCGCAAGTCTACGTTGAGCTTGCCGATAACGGTGCGTTTCAATGGTGCGCCGCATCGGGTTCACATCCAGGTTGCCGGAATAACCGATGCAACGGAGGCGGCTCGTGTCCTGGTTATGTTCATCGAGAATGAAGCCGTCGATGAAGGGCCCACTTCCGTCGAGACGGATCAGGCAACCAATGAAGTTGTACGCCGTCTGCGAGAGGAGCTGGAACTTACCCAGGCGCGGCTGCGGGCCGTGCGCGAGGAATCCGATGCCTCCAACGAGGAGCTGCGCGCCGCCAACGAGGAGCTGCAATCGATCAACGAGGAGTATCGCTCGACCTCCGAGGAGTTGGAAACCAGCAAGGAAGAACTACAGTCAATCAACGAGGAACTACAAACCGTCAACGCCGAGCTGAAGCTCAAGCTGGACGCGATTTCACGGGCTAACAGCGACCTGCAAAACCTTCTAGCGGCGACTGATTTCGGCACGTTGTTCCTGGATTCCGGCTTACGCATCAAGCGCTTCACAGACCGGGCGACCGAGCTCTTCAGCATTACACCAAGCGACGAAGGGCGGCCAATCAGCGATTTCTCACATCAACTCGAATATGAGGAGCTGATCCGGGACATGAAGAAACTGCTTTCCAACCTCACACCCATTCGGAAGGAAATCCGTGGCCGCAACAATCACTTCTACGACATGCGCATGCGTCCGTATCGGACCGTCGATAACAAGATCGACGGCGTCGCCGTCATCTTCATCGATATCACAGAGCGGCTTCATATGGAGCAGGCGCTGCGCGAGCGAGAGCCAGTTGCGACAGCAGAAACGCCTCGTGGAGCTGGCGCGAGTGCCCATTTTCATGTGAGAATTTGACGGCGTGATTCTCGAATGGAACCGTGGCTGCGAGGAGCTATACGGCTATACGCGCCAGGAGGCGATCGGTAAGCATAGGGAGGAGCTCCTTAAGACCGAGGTCCCCGAATCGTCATTTGAAGAGGTGACGAGCAAGTTGCGTGAGGCAGGGATTTGGACCGGCGAGCTCTTGCATCGGGCAAAGGATGGACGAGTTTTGACTGTCGAGGCACTAATTCAAGTCGAATCGGTCGGCGGCCGCCGGCTCGCGCTCCAAAGCATTCGCGACATCACCGACCAAAAACCGTTGGGGGAGCGCGCCAGCGTACCTAATGCTTCAAAAACGACGAGTGGCTGACCATCTCGCCTATCATGTGTGCGGAACGGAACGTCGTCGGTGCTTCGAAGGTTGCCCATGACATTATCGAGCGGAAGCGGATCGAGGCGCAACCTTCTGTCCTCAGTCGCGAGGCAGGACGCCGAGCTAATCGCTGAGTTCAGAGAATACCTAACGGCCCTTCGTCGGGGCGCTGGTCCCGTCCCTAATCACGTCCGCCTCACTCGCGTGCTGTGATAGACAGAGCGACCTCCCAATGTATGCTCGGGGCCCCATGCCGCCTATCGCGACGAGCACGGCGGCTCCAATGCCGACCCGCGAAAATCCCCTCTGAATGCTCATCGTTCCTCCTATCGTCGCCCCGAGCCCAGCGGCGTTTACGTTAGCGCAGTGGCGACGGGTCGTAGCAGTTCATTCCGGCCACCTGTCCGATGAGGGCGTAATGCTGGCTTTCAAGCTTATCTTGCAGTTCCTCGATTGCTTTGGTTTTGTCTATCAATTGCTGCGACGACGTCCTTCGCAACGGCGTGTAGCGTGTAAATGATCGCTGCGGCGTGTCATGCCGCAATCCACCAAAACCAATCCGGCATAATCCCCTCCTGCCCACTTACGGGCGTGGCCCAGAGCAGACAGCGACTAATGGAGATCATCGTGACTGAGCACAAGTTGCGAAACATGCCCGATGGTCCGCAGAGAATGAACGCCGAAAAGAAGGTCTTGGACGCCCTCGATGAAATGAGTCGCAGCCGGCTCGGGGCGACCAATGTCAGCACCACTCCGGCATCGTAAATCGCGGGATCAGTGATGCCGCGTCAACCGTTCTTATGCGATTGATATTACGAGCGCTCCGACACATTCTTACCACGATCATTGGTCTCCCGCATAAGAAGCTGAATTTGCTCCTCTGTGCGCTTACGCTCCGTAATGTCGCGGTTCGTCTCAAGCGCATATAGCTCGCCGTCGTAGGAGACACGGACGTGCCGGCTCTCCACAACGATCTCGCGTCCATCGCGCGTGGTGTGGCTGAGTTCTCCGTACCAACTGCCCTGGGCGGTCTGGGCTTCTCTCTCTTCGTTAGAAACGCTGGAACGAGTCTGGAGCAGCTCGTGGCTAATTCGTCCGATCGCGTCTTCGGCCGTATATCCGTACAAGTGCTCTGCGCCCCTGCTCCAGAATGTGATGCCCCCGCCGATTTTCCACGTAAAAATCGCATCGTGCGACTGGTTTAACAGATCGGCTTGGCGCCGCAACAACTGCTCGACCCGACGCCGCTCCGTGATATCGACGAATGTGATGACGACGCCATCGATCGTGTTATCGATGGTCCGGTACGGACGCATGCGCATCTCGTACCAGAGATCGTTGCGGCCGTGGACCTCCCGCCGAATAGGCACGAGATCGGACAGCACTTTTCTGGTGTCCTGGATCAGCTCGTCATAATCGAGTTGATGTGAGAAATCGCTTATCGGCCTCCCTTCGTCGCTTGGCGTAATGCTGAAGAGGTCGGTTGTCCGATCAGTGAAACGCTTAATGCGCATATTGGAATCGAGAAACAGCGTGGCGAAATCGGTCGCTGCCAGAAGGTTTTCCAGGTCGCTATTAGCCCGTGAAGTCGCCTCCACCTTGACCTTCAGCATTGACGGTTTGCAGTTCCTCATTGATCGACTGCAGCTCCTCCTTGCTGGTTTCCAGCTCCTCTGAGGTCGAGCGATACTCCTCGTTGATCGATTGCAATTCCTCATTGGAGGCGCGCAGCTCCTCGTTGGCCGCCCCCGATTCCTCCCGCACGGTCCGCAGCCGCCCCTGGGTAAGCTCCAGCTCCTGTCGGACGCGGCGTACAACTTCGTTGCTCGCCTGCTCCGTCTCGGCCGAAATGATCGTTTCATCGACCGACTCACCCTCAATGAACAACACCAAGGCGTGAAGCGTTTCGGTCGCATCGGGAGCTCCTGTGATCTGCAGGTGGACTCGATGCGGCGCGCCGTTGAAACGCACCATGATCGGCAAACTCAGGCTAGGCTGGCGCTGCTCAAAGAAGCGATGCAGGGCCGACCGCAGCTCAAATCGCAACTCGGGTCTCGACAGATCGACGACATCGCCGCTCAGTGATCCCCCCGAAGGTTGAAGGTATCGGCCCGCATTTTCGGACAGATGGATGACCCTATGCGTGTCGTCAACGAGAATGCTGGGAGGCGCAACCTTTTCCAAAACGCGACGGTGCAGCGTCGCCTCGCTGAGAGCTACGCTGGGGCTCACATGCCGCCCAGGGACAGCGGTCCGATCGGGGATGGTAGCCGGCCCGGGCAGTCGCGGCAAAAGACGCGGCTTGTCGCCCGTTTGCACGACCGTTTTGTAGATGTGGGCATTGCGGTCGATGGCGCGGAACAGTCCAGGCGGGTTGTCGGCAGTCTCGGATGCGCCGAGCAGGAGAAACCCACCGGGATTGAGCGCGTAGTGGAAGGTGCTGCACACCTGTTCCTGCAGGTCTCGATCGAGGTAGATCAGGACATTGCGGCAGGAGATCAGGTCGACATGGGAGAACGGCGGGTCTTTGAGCAGGTCATGCATTGCGAACAGAATTGTATCGCGCAGCTCCTGGCGGACCCGGTATCCCTCGCCTTCGCGGATGAAGAAACGCCGCAACCGCTCTTCGCTGACGTCGGCTTCAATCGAGGCGGGATAGCGCCCTTCCCGTGCCACCGCGAGTGCCCGGGCATCGAGGTCCGATCCGAACATCTGGATGGGCGGGCGAAGTTCGTGCTTGGCGGC
>JASHYD010001245.1 GCA_030043175.1 Xanthobacteraceae bacterium
GGGCAGCTTGGCTCGGCGGTTCGACACAATCGCAATCGAAGATTTGAATGTATCCGGCATGGCCAAGAACGGCAGCCTTGCCGGCGCTGCACTGGCCTGCGGATTGAACGAAATCCGCCAGTTTCGGTACAAGGCCGCGATCCGTGGCGGGCGCATCATGATTGCCGATCGGTTCTACCCGTCAACGCAAATCTGTCACCGGCCCGAAAGGGCGCGAGGAAATGCATGTCGAAGGATTTGCAGTGAATGCGGCGCGGAACACGAGCGTGATGCGAACGCCGCAATCAATCTGCGAAGGTCAGGTTTGGCTGAGGCCGAACGAACGTACGGGGGCATGGTGCCGACCGGCTTGCTTGCATGCATTGCTTGGAAGCACGGCAAGCATCGTGGTTGAACCGCGAACTCAACTGAGCGCACATGCGCGCACATTTAGGAAAGCAGGAAGCGATGTCAGCGAGCACTTGGAACCGAAGAGCGGTTTTGGCCCTGATCGGCGTATCGGCGGCCGGCGCCGCGACAGCGCGTGCACAAGAGGTGCCATGGTCGAGCGGAACGGCACCCGCAAAAACCAAGGCGCCGCCGAACGCGGCGGATTGCCATCACCACATCTACAGCTCGCGTTTCAAGGTCGACCCCAATGCGACGCTGCGCCCGGGCGATGCCTCGGTCGCCGATTATCGGCTGCTGCAGAAGCGGATCGGCACTTCGCGCAACGTGATCGTGCAGCCTTCGACCTACGGCATCTACAATGACGGCCTGATCGAAGCGTTGAGCGAATGCGGCCCCAGCGCCCGCGGCGTCGCGGTAGTCAATGCGAGCGTCACCGACGCCGAGCTCAGGCGGCTGGATGCCGCGCGCGTTCGCGGCGTCCGCTTCAATCTCGCGACTGCGGGCGGCGCCACCAGCATGGAGATGCTGGAGCCTGTGGCAAAGCGCATCGCCCCGATGGGATGGCATGTCCAGTTCAACATGTCGGCCGAGATGACGCTCGCCGCTAAGGACGTACTGGACCGGCTGCCGTGCCAGATCGTGTTCGATCATCTCGCTCACATACCCCAGCCTGCCGGCGCCAGCCATCCGGCGTTTGCGGTGGTGGCCGAGCTCATGCAAAAGGGCAAGGCCTGGGTCAAGCTTTCGGGCGCTTATCAGGACACCGCGGTCGGCCCGCCCACCTACGCTGACACAATCCCTCTGGCGCAGGCCTACGTGAAGGCGGCGCCCGAGCGGCTGGTATGGGGGAGCGACTGGCCGCATCCGAGCGAGCAGAGAAAGCCTACCTTGCCTGACGACGCGGTGCTGTTCGATCTCCTGGCGCAATGGGTGCCGGACGAAGCGGTACGCAACCGCATTCTGGTAGACAATCCGTCCAAGCTTTACGGCTTTGCTTGAGAGCAGGGTGGGCAAAACGAAGTGTGCCCACCCCAAAGCCCAGGTGGGCACGGCGCGCAAGAGGCCGCCTTTGCCCACCCACAAAGGTGATCTAAACCAGCATGCACGTCAGCGCGCCCAAACGCCCCGGTGCCAGACCCAGCGGTTGCCTTCCCACACGTGATGGCCCTTGACCCAAAAATACTCCGCTCCTGGTCGCGCCGGCACCACTTCGACCAGTTCGGCCGGCATGGCGGGGACGACGCCGCGAATATGATGGCCGGGGATCCACACCCAGCCTCCCTGCCAAGCCCAATGGCCCGGCACCCAGTTGTAACCGGCTCCGGGAGGCGCCGGAATGACTTCGACGCGCGGCGCCGGCATGACGCCGCGCTCGATAATCACCGGCTGCGCGGCCGCGATGCTGATCCCACAGCTCAACGCCAGCAGCGTGGCAGAGGCCGACTGCAAGAAATGACGCACGGTAATGTTCATGATGGTTTCTCCTGAAGGAGGAAGGAAATTGGAGCCCAGCTCCGATAACGATGTTAATCGGCCCAACCCCAACCTGCGCTGACGGCGGCGTTTATCGATCATTCATTTGACGGAAGAACGACCGGCGATGGCGACCAACTTCGGCTGGGCCCACAGCGCGGTTGCGGCGACAAGATGCCGGCAACAACGCCCCGATCACGGTGTCCTGCATGGCCAGGCTCGCCAGACGCGACGGGCCCATGCGGGATCTGATTTTTGGTTCGAGCCGTGTTATAAATCACAGGACCGCCGCATCGGCTGTTCGGCGCCGTATCGCCGGCATCAAAGAAGAGGATCGCCCATGAGTGTCCGCCTCGACGTCGGGATGCATCTGCGTATGCTGGCTTTGTTGACGGCCATGCTGGCTATGCTCTCCGGACAGGCCCCGGCCCAGGACTATCCGACGCGGACCGTGCACATCATCGCCCCTTATGGGCCGGGCGGACCGGCCGATATCTTCTCGCGCGTCGTGGCGCAGAAACTCTCCGACAGCCTCAAGCAGGGCTTCGTGATCGAGAATCGGCCGGGCGCCAGCACCATGATCGGCAGCGACGCGGTAGCAAAAGCGGCGCCGGACGGCTACACGCTGCTGATCATTTCCCAGACCCATGCCGCCAATGAATCGCTGGTGCCCAACAAACCGTTCCAGCTGATGCGCGACTTCGCGCCGGTCTCGCCGATCTATGCCGGCGATCTCGTTTTGGTGATTCACCCATCGGTGCCGGCGAAGACCCTGAAAGAATTCATCGCGCTTGCGAAAGCCAAACCCGGCACCATGAACTACGCCTCGTCCGGCACCGGCTCGCAGTATCACCTCACCGGCGAGTTATTCAAGACCATGAGCGGAACCGACATCGTTCACGTTCCCTACAAGGGCAGTAACGGCGCCCGCAACGACATTCTCGGCGGGCAGGTACAAATGATGTTCGACACCATCGCTACCATGGCGCCGAGCGTCGAGGCGGGGCTGGTGCGCGCGCTCGGCACCACCGGGGACGAACGTTCTCCCATCCTTCCGGACGTGCCGACGATTGCAGAAGCCGGCGTTCCGGGCTTCCGGGCATCCGGTTGGGTCGGCATCGCGGCGCCTGCCGCGACGCCAAAGCCGATCGTGGAGCGCCTCAACAGCGCGATGCGGAAAATCCTCGACTCGACCGAGATCAGGGAATCATGGACGAAACAGGGAGTCGTGCCGTTGTCGATGACTGCCGCGGACTTCACCGCCTTCGTCGGTGCCGAGATCGAGAAATGGGCGAAGGTCGCGCAGGCGGCCGGGGTGAAGATCAACTGACCTGACCTTACGGCCGGCGTCGGGTAAGCAGGCGCGGCGCTCGAAATCGTCTCTCAACACCCAACCTCTGCTGAGCGCCGGCTCCGGCGCGTTGCCCGCCGGGCGTGGCGTCGAATGAAGCTGAGACAGAGCAGCAACGCGGCTACAGGGGGTTTCCGCCCCGGTGGCGGAACGATTAAGATGAAGCGCGCAACGGCGTTCGTCGCCCGCTTATGTGGAAGCTCGGCATGGAAGGCTCGCTATACTACCGGGAGGACCGTTTCGATCCGTTCACGGTCGTGTTGTTCAAAGCGCTGCAGGTGCTCGCATTCCTGTTCTTCATTGCGCTCCTGGCGATGAAGCCCGCGTCCGATCCCGGCAAGGTCATCAAGCGGGCCGAGTTCATCATCACCATGACGTGGCCCGACCAACATCCAGACGACGTCGACCTCTACGTGCAAGACCCGGCCGGCAAGCTCGTCTGGTACAACCAGAGAGATGTCGGCCTGATGGTGCTGGAGCGCGATGACCGTGGTGACACCAATGATTTCGCGCTTGTCGACTCCAAGAAGATCCCGCTGCCGATCCGCGAGGAACTGGTCAGCATTCGCGGCGTCGAGGCGGGCGAATACACTGTCAACGTTCACCTCTATCACCACATCGCCACCACGCCGGTCCCAGTCTCCGTCAAGATCGAGAAGCTCAACCCGGTCGTCTCGGTGGTCGACTACAAGACATTGCTGCTCGATCACACCGACGAGGAGAAGACCGTCGTGCGCTTCACTCTCGCGGAGGACGGCAGCGTGGTGCGGCTGAGCGATGCCGAAAAGTCGCTGATCGACACCATCGCCTGGAAGAAAACCTTCCGGAACTTCGCCCGGTAGCAAGGCGCACCCGATCGATCACTTCAAGTCATTTGAAGGTCTTGCAGCATCGACCAAGGTCATAAACCAGGCGCGCGCAAGCGGCCTGGGACACGGCGGCTGCAAGGCCTGCGGCATCACGACGCTTTGATCTGGCGGTGCCTGCCAACCCGGAAAGGTGTGATTTCTACCACTGCCATCGATATCGAAGTTGTAGTATCAGCTGCGACTCCCGGCTTGGGGCATGAAACGGCAGATTGGCCGTTCACGATGGTGCGGGAATTAAGTGCGTGAAGTGTCAGGCATCCACGAACGATCGGCGGTGCCCCAATGATTCGGCCCAACGAATTTGTCCCTCGGCTTGCGGGCGCGTTTGGCGCCCTGGTACTGGGCGCGATATCCGCTGCCGCCCAGCAGGTTCCGGCAGCCACGCAACCGAATCCCGCGGCGGCTCCAGCGGGCGCGCAGGCAGCGCCCCCCGTCGCGCGCTCAGTGCCCGTCGCGGCGCTGAGCCCTGCCGACCTCGCCTTCATTGACCGTCTGACATGGGGGGCGAACGAGTCAGCCGCCGCCGAGTTCGCGGCCCTCGGCCGCGACCGCTGGCTCGAGCGA
>JASHYD010001246.1 GCA_030043175.1 Xanthobacteraceae bacterium
TTTTGTATCGAAGGGCTGGCCGAATGTCTCGCAAATTCAGTAAGTTGTTGCCACCACAGGAAGGACCACTGTAGCGGGACTAAATCTCTACGATCAAACCGTCCTGCGCTTTCTCGCATGCGATGGCGTTGCCACGGTTGAGCATGTCATCGCTCATGTTAGTGATAATCAGGCGTTTTGGCCGGATCAGGGCTAACTTTTCGATCAGCTGCTGGTAGGCAAGATGCATCTGCACCGGCCGATCGTACACATACGCTTCGGACACGAACAGATCCGCATCGCGCCCAAGCTCGATCAGGCTGTCGGTCCATTCGGTATCGCCGCTGAAGGCGAGCACTTTGCCATCAACGCTTATCCGATAACCGTGATAGGACTCCACCGGCAAACCGTGGCGCACGCGGACCGATCGGATCTCGGCATTCCTAAACACCCAGGGACGCTCCGGCGCCAGCTCGACCAGCGACACCTCGAACTTCTTGGCCGAGTACGAGGATCCCGCAAAGGCGCTCTCCATTTGCCGTGGGAACCACTCCTTGATGGGGGGCGGGCCCGCAATGGCGAGCGGACGCATGCGCTTTGCCACGAATTGCGCGTCGAGGATGAAGAACGGCACCCCGCCACAATGGTCAGCGTGGTAATGCGTGAGCACGATCAGATCAATCGCATTAAGGTCAATGCCGAGACGCTTCATTGCAATGACCGACGACGCGCCGCAATCGACGAGGAAATTCAATTCTTCACTCACGACGTGAAAGCAAGTATTGAAGCGCCCCCCGGATCCGAACGCATCGCCGCTGCCGACGAATTGAATGTGCATATTCGGGTTCTACTCCCCAAGGTCAAAAAGCTACGATGCTGGCCAAGTCTGTAATCAATCGAAAGCATCAAAGTGACCATACCACGACCAGAATCGGTCTGCCGTGCCCAGGCTTGTCCCCATTTCTACCGGCCTGCTCGGCAGTCAAGCGGTGTCATCTAGGGCAATGCACGCGTAGCAATAAAGATGAGGCAGCCCACGCACGCACCCACAATGGTGCCATTCATCCGAATGTATTGCAGATCGCTTCCCACGACCAGTTCGAGGCGCTCCGCCAGCGTTCGGGTGTCCCAGTTGCGGACCACTTCGGCAATGAAGGAGCCGATTTCCGTCCGCCAACGGATGAGCGAATGGGCGACGCGCTCCACCGCATCATCGATGCGCTGCTGCATGATCTCGTCGGTAGCAAGCGTCTGGGCAACGAGGGAAATTGGTTTTTCTAGCGCAACCGAGAGGCGAGATTGCGGTTGCGTTAAATCTTCGACCGCCGCATCGCAAAGCTGATTCCAGATGGAACTCAGCCACGCGCGCGTGTCCGGGTGGGCGAGCAAGCGTCTCGCGGCGTCGTTAACCTGCTGGCGCTGTTCGGGCGAGTTGAGCAGGTCCTCGACGATGCCTACCAAGGCTGCCCTGAATTTGGCTCGTGTCTCGCTCTGCGGGGTCTTCAGCCCGGTGAGCACTTCGGTGACGCCGTCCATCACGGCCGATGCGATGCGCCGATCGATCGCCCTCGGAATCCACCAGCGGCTGCGCTCGGTGATGAGCTTATCGACCTGCGCCCTGTTCTCGCCCAGCCAGCGGTTTGCAACCTCGATTGCGCGGTCGAAAATCGGGTCGGCCTCGCCGCTCGTGGCGAGCAGGCGAATGGCGTGAGCGAGGGTCGGTGCCACATCGGGGTTGTTGAACTCATCGCCAAACGCGCGCTGCAAAAAATCGTGCAAATCGCGGCTGCGCAGCGAGCGGATCAAATGGGGCAGGGCTGACGTGATCGAATGAGCGACGAGCCCGGCAGTCGCCGGCGCCGCGAGCCAATTCGCGACTCGGCGGCCGACCTGCAGCTGCCGCAACTTTCGAAACAGCACCTCAGGGGTCAGGAAGTTAACTTCGACGAAACGGCCGAGCGTGCGGCCGATCCGGTCTTTGTTGGTTGGAATGATCGCCGTGTGGGGGATTGGCACACCCAGCGGATGGCGGAAGAGGGCTGTCACGGCGAACCAGTCGGCGACCCCGCCGACCATCCCGGCTTCCGCGCCCGCTTGAATCAACAAGGTCAAAAAGCCCGGCTCGGGAACCATGTGGGTTGCCACAAATACGGCGCCCATGCCGCTCAGCATGGCCGTCGCCAGCAGGCGGTTGCGCCGCAGCCGCTTGCGCCTGACCTCATCGGCCCTGCGCGACGCCACGCGGCGCTCCCGGCCCTCCCCCACAGGCCGGGCAGGATCGGGAGGAGGTTGCGCAAGCGTCGGCACGTCAGGGTTCATCGCGCATCCTTTCGCCAACTTGGGCAGGCGCGGAGCTCGGTGCCGGATGTCGGCGTCCTCGCAAAATTGCCAACGCGCGGGGACTGGCAATTGCTGCACAGCAATCCGAAATGCAGATCCCGACCCCAGCAAGGGAGCAAACCGATATGATTCCGGCCGCCCACATTGAACATCAGTTGCCCGGAAGAGCGCGCCTGCGCGTTCCGTCAAAGCGTGGGGAAGTTCCCTTCTTCGAGAAGGTCGTGCGAGAGTTGTCACAGCATCCGGCAGTGCACGAGCTCACCGCCACGCCGCTAACGGGAAGCATAATGCTGCAGTACGCAGAGCCGCTGCGTGCAATCACTGCCGCGGCTTGCGATCAGAACTTGTTCAAGACCGATCGACCGCAACCCGAGCCCGGGAAACCAAACAAGGCCGGCCGCGTGAGCAAGGCCCCTGTGCTCACCAACGGCCTCGCCACCGGGCTTTCTGGATTGAGCCTATTTCAGGCCGTTCAAGGAAACGTCCTCGGGAGCGCGGTGGAGAGTTTCTGGCACGCCTTCGGCGCTCATCGCCTCCTCGGTCGGCCAGACGTCGCAGCGGCGTTTGCGGCCCTGGGTGTGTACCAGATGCTCAGAGGTCAACTTTTCGGCCCCGCTTCGTCGCTTGTCTTCTACGCACTCGTCATGCGCCAGATTGCCGCGATGGAACAGGCAAGAGGCCACAGTTGGTCCCCTGCAGCCGTGCACACCGCGAAGTCCGCCAGCGTCAGAGCCGATTCCAATGGTGACGCCGCTGCCCGGACCGACAAGGCGACCGACAATTTGTCATGATAATTTCGTTTAAGGCGTCCACATCATCGTCCAAGGCTGACCGCAAAGCCGGTCGGAAAGCTTCGGACGAGCAGGCATGGATGCAAGGAGCGGGCACCGAATTCGCATCAAAATCCCCCGGTGGCGGCGTCATCATGATAACTTTGCGGTCCTCGGGAACTCGAGAGCCGCCCGGGGGTGGTTTGGGTTCGCGTGAACCCCTTGGCGGCCAGCATTGTGATCCATTGCGGCGACGGGTTTGAGATCGCGTCCGTCCGCGATTGCTTCGCCGGCCTTGAGTTCTTCCTTGCACCTTGCGGTTTATCCGGTCGGGCGCGTCAAATCGCCCTGGCTCAACGGGTTCGCCATGATCCACAGAGCGCGCGTTTCGCCGGCTTCATCCTCAGGTTCGTCGTCGCCATCGCGACCAGGCGATTTGCAGCCGCGTTTAGGGAGTTGATTCTCGAAGCCGCGGCGCGGGCGTTCGTGCGGCAGCCGCATCGGCACTTGATCGGGTCGACGCGATTGGCAGCGCCTCGCGCGCCGCTCGCTGCTGGAGCCGGGTGAGAGCGGAGGGCTCGGGGGGAGCCAACTCGCGTCCGCGCCTGCGGAAATGCAGGGTGGCATTTTGCACGCGTTGCGTCTTGCGCGCCGCGTTGACGAAGAACGGCAATATCCCGCCTGCCATCATGGCGGTTGCATCGAAAATGTCGAGCGCGGTAACGCCCAGCACGTTTCGCAAGCCGGGCACGAGCATGGCGGCGGCCTGGGCGACCAGCGAGGCGCCGATCACGGTCGGCAGGATCGAACTTCCGGTCCTCACTGGCGCCCCGTCGGATCGGTAGGTGAGGGCGTGCAGAAGCTGCGCGGTAACCAGGCTGCCGAAGGTGGCCGTCCTCGCCTGTGGCGAGACGAAGCCGTGGCGCAGCGCGCCGTAGAGTCCGGCCGCAAATGCGCCGGCCGCAATCACGCCCGCTTCGCTGCCGAGCTCGACGGCATGGCCACGGGTGAGAATGCGCTCGTTGGCGTGCTGTGGAGGCTGCCGCATCACGTCAGCTGGTGGAGGCTCGACAGCGAGTGCGATTCCCGGCATCACGTCCGAAACCAGATTGATCCACAGGAGCTGCATCGGCGTAAGCATCTCGCCCATTCCGGTCGCGGTGCCTGCCAGCATCAGCGCGATCTCGCTTGAGTTGCTGCTCACCACGTAGTGGATCGCCCTGCGGATGTTCACATATGTCGTGCGGCCGCATTCGATTGCGATCGGCAATGCCGTAAGGTCTTCGGTCGCGAAGAACACGTCCGCAACTTCGCGAGCCGCGGCGTTGCGGTCGCGGCCGATGGCGATGCCGACATCGGCCGCACGCAGCGCAGGGCTGTCATTGATGCCGTCCCCAAACATCGCGACCACCGCGCCAGAGCTCTGCAAAGCACGTACGATCCTGAGCTTCTGCCCGGGACTGATGCGAGCGAATGCATGGGCGCGGCGCGCCACGCGGCTGAGTTCGGCAGCGCTGAAGCGATCAAGTTCCGCCGCATCGATGACGTCAGGTTCGCCGTCGCCCAGCCGGATCTGCCGGCCGACCGCCCGGGCCGTGGCGCTCTGGTCGCCGGTCAGCATGATGGTCTGGATGCCGCTGTCATGCAGTCGGTCCATCAGCTCCGGCAAATTGCTGCGTACCGGGTCGGCAAGCCCGGTGAGGCCGATCCAAACAAGTCTCTCCGCCTCGACGGCGCCCACGCGCCGGCCTCGCCCGCGAATTTCGCGGTACGCGGCGGCGAGGATGCGCAGCCCTCGTGCTGCCATTGTGGCATTGAGGTCATTGATCTCGGCACGCCTCTGAGCCGTCAGCACCTCGCGGGTGCCATCCCTCCGCAGCTCCCACACGCAGCGCGCCAAGACCTGCGGGGGGCTGCCCTTGACGGCGAGCAGAAGCCCATCCTCGGCACTGTGGGTGGTTACCATGAACCGATCGGTTTCGGTGCGATGCCGGGTCGACAGGCATGCAAATCGCCGCCTCAGGTCGGCCACGTCAAGACCGTCGTCAAGCGCCGCCTGCACCAGCGCGTTCTCTGTCGCCGTGCCGCTGAGGCTGTTGTGCCCGTCGCGTTCCTCGATATCGGTCTCGCTGCAAAGGCTCACAGCGGTCAACAATTGGCGCAGGCGAAAATCCCGATGCAGCTGCACCGGCGTGTTGTCGTGATCGACGAACACCCCGTTGCAGCGGTGCCAGATTGAGTGTCCCACGGCGATTTGTTCGAGGGACATGGAGCCATGGGTGAGGGTGCCGGTCTTGTCGAAGCAGATGACGTTGACGGCGGCAAGGGTCTCGACGGCGTCAAGACGCCGGATGAAGATGCCGTGTCGCCTCATCTCTTCGATTCCGAGCGCAAGCGTCGAGGTGGCCACCATGGGGAGACCCTCGGGCACCGCAGCAACAGCCACAGAGAGCGCCGAGCGCGCCAATTGCATCAGGGCGAGGCCGCGCAACCAGCCGGCACCGAAGATGAGACCGCTCGCTGCCAGCGTGATCCAAACCAGCTGCTCGCCCATCGCGTCGAGCTGTCTTTGCAGAGGTGTCTGCGGCGCAATCGTTGCATCGACCAGGCGGTGAATACGCCCAACCTCGGTGCGCGCTCCCGTCGCCACGACGATCGCCGTTGCGCTGCCACCGGTGACAATGCTGCCGCGATAGACCATGTTGACCCGGTCGGCGAGCGCCACATCGGGTCGCCGCAACGGCTCCACAGATTTGGTGATCGGCAGGCTTTCTCCGCTCAAGGCAGCTTCGCTCACGGCGAGGGTGCTGACAGCCGTGAGCCTGCCGTCAGCGGGGACGATCATGCCACGCTGCAAGATCATGACGTCGCCCGGCACAAGCGTTTCGGCGGCAATCTCCAATTCGCGGCCGCCGCGCAACACGCGCGCGGTCTGGGCCGCGGCGCCTTCCAAGCTGCGAATGGTGCGTTCGGCCCGTCGCTCGGTCACGAAGCCGATGCCGCCATTGAGGGCCACCACGGCCATGATCGCCCCCGCCTCGATGAAGCCGCCGACGGCGATCGACACCAGGGCGGCGCCGGCCAGGAGCGCAACCGGCAAGCCGCTGAATTGGCCAAGCAGGATGCTCAGCTCCGAGCGCTGTCGCAGAGACGGCATCGCGTTGGTGCCATCGCGCGCCAGTCGCCGGGCAGCCTCCTCACTGGAAAGGCCTTGTGGCGGCGTCCCGAGCCTGCTCGCCACGTCCACCGCATCGTCGGCATGCCACTGCGGCGACAAAGCTTCCACTTCATCGCCCGCGGGCACGATTTCGCCTCGCAGAAGTGCCGCGATCCGTGAAATAATGACGTCTAGCGAGGTCTCCTGCGCATAGCAGGCCGTCACATTGCCGGTCAGCGTGCTAGCGCAGACCATGTCGACGCCGCCAAACCCTGTCAGCCCGCGCTCGATGAGCTTCGCGAGTTCCGGCGCCCCGCGCAGACCGGCAACGTGAAGCCGCACGCGTCCCCTCACCGCCGTGTGCACCGGCACGATTGACACAAGGATGCCGGTTCTGTCGGCCTTCGTCGGCTCATCGAGGCTGCCAGCCGGGGCCCTCTCCGCCAGCTTGGCGCCGGCGATCATCCTCATACGGGCCGAATCGACCTCGTAAACGGCTACGGCCATGGCTTCACCCACTGGGCGCACGGGTTCCCGCCACGCTCCCGCAAGCGGGGGAGATATCAAAAGTACCCTCATCCGCTTGGGGGAGTCGGGTGAAGCGGACAGACGCCTGCGCCCAGTCAAGCCGCTGACCGGCAGTGCCGACGAAACGAGGAAAGGAGATCAACCGGCGTGCCCGCCAGCTGCCGATTTGCCCGCCTGGGAAAGTTCTTCAGCCCGCGCTTCCGCCAAGATGTCTCTTGTCTGCTCGTTGAGCTCAGCCAGGGCACCCCGCCCTTGGTCGTATGCCATCAAGCCTGCCTTGAGGACCGATTTGGCGATCGGCCGTAGCGCCGGCATCACCACTGGCGCAACGAAAGCTGCGCCAACCCCGACGGCGATTGCCATCATGATTCCCCCGCCCTTGAAGGCATCCTCCAACAGCGCCATGCGAAACTCTCCTCTCGCAGTTTGGAAGCTCCACCCCCCGCTGGACGACGCTTGAGTTAACGCGTTCACGGCG
>JASHYD010001247.1 GCA_030043175.1 Xanthobacteraceae bacterium
GGCGCGTCTATGCTGCTTCGCTTTCCGGGCGACCGGCGCCGATTACCTGGCGCCTCAGGACGTCGCTGCCGCCGGATGCTTGCGAAGTTGCTATATGTTCCGGAACGAACGGATCAGAACGTGCGCAGCACTCTTGGATCGCGGCCATCGTCACTCATCGGCGTTCATCCGTTCACTTTCAAAGGCGCTGTTTGCGGCCGTGTTGGAGGCTGCCCGCGCCCAACAGCAGTCAAAGCCTGCCGCTTTAACCGGAGCCAACTGGGGCGCGGCTCTCGCGCTACATCCGCGATAATCAGGGGGACCACGTTACCGTTCAAACTCTCGCACAGGTCGCCGAAATCCGGCTGGGGCGGCAAGACATCGGCCATGTCTGGACCTTGCATGTCCTTGTTGTGCAGTGCAGTGGCATGGAGAACCGGAAATGGCCCCTGCCCGTCTGGGCGGTGGACATCGACGGCGAGCCGAACGCCGTCCCGCATGCCGATCCGACGGCCGCGCTCTTCAACTTTCGACGAGTGTTACGCACCTTGAGCGCGTAAGGATTGTCGTTTCCCGCTGTGAATGGGATCGCGGGCGCTAGATCAACTTGCCATATAGCGCCGCCATGCACCGGGTGAGAAGCCGGTAGCCGCATGGAAAGCTCGCGTGAAGTGGCTCTGCTCCGAAAAGCTGATATCCAGCGCGATCTCGGCGAGACTGGTGTCGCGGTCCGCAAGCAGTCGCTTGGCGCTCCTCAGCAACACGACAATGGCCGGAGATTCGGAATCCCGTTTTCGGGCAGCCGGAGATCGCGGTTGCGGAGACGCGGTTCAATCTCCGGACCCTAGCCGATCGTGAAAATCAAGGACTGCGGACGGCTGTCCGCGCCGCGCGGCGCTGTCTTTGCTCCTCAAAGCGCTGCAGCACGACATAGAAGGAGGGAACGAACACGACCGCGAGGCACGTCGAGGCGATCATGCCACTGAAGACCGCGATGCCGATCGATCGGCGCGTGCCTGCCCCCGCACCGGTCGCAACGACAAGCGGGAATACCCCAAGAATGAAGGCGAAGGAGGTCATGAGAATGGGGCGGAATCTGAGCTTCGCCCCTTCGACCGCGGCCTCGATGATTTCTATCCCCTCGGCTCGTTTCTGGCGCGCGTATTCGACGATCAGAATCGCATTCTTGCTGGCGAGCGCGATCAGAAGGATCAGGCCGATCTGCGTATAGAGATTGTCAGCCGCGCCGAGAAAGGTCAGCGACCCGACCACTCCGAGCAGGGCGAGTGGCACGCCGAGGATCACTGAGAGCGGTAGAATCCAGCTCTCGTATTGCCCTGCCAGGACGAAATAGACGAACAGCAGCGCAAGGCCGAAGACGAAATAGATCTGCGAGCCGACCGCCTTCTCCTGGTACGACATCGCGGTCCATTCGTAGCCCGTTCCGACCGGCAGGGCCTGCGCGCCGATCTGATCCATGAGGTCGAGCGCCTGGCCCGAACTGAAGCCGGGGGCCGGGTTGCCGACCACCGTAGCCGATGGATAGAGATTGTAGAGGCTGATCAGCGGCGGACCCTGGACCTTCCTGACGTCAACCACCGTACCGATCGGCGTCATGGTTCCATTGCCCGCCTTGACCTTGAGGTTCTCGATGTCGTCGACGCTCGCTCGGTAGTCGGGCAGCGCCTGCGTGTAGACCTGGAACACGTGTCCGAACTTGTTGAGCTGGGCCGCGTAATACGATCCGACGTAGGTCGACAGGGCGGAAAAGACATTGCCGACCGTGATGCCGAGCGTCTCCGCTTTAATACGATCCACGATGACGTTGAGTTGCGGCGCGCTGGCCCGGAAGGTCGTGGCCAGTCTCTGGAGAGCGGATTGCGCATTGCCGTCGCCCACAACGGTGTCGGCCAGGCTCCCCAGCAACGCGTAGTCGAAATCGCCGTTCTTGATCTCGACCTGCATGGTGAAGCCGCTGACATTCCCGATGCCCTGAATCGGGGGGGGCGGAAGCGCAAACGCTATCGCCTGCGGGACGCCTTGCAGCGCGCCATTGAGGCGCCGGTCGATTGAGAGGAGATCCTGCCCCTTCTCCTTGAGGCGGTCACCCCAGTCCTTGAGGACCACAAAGGCGACGCCTGCATTGGCGAGGCTTGCAAAGTTGTCGAGTACGGAAACGCCACTGACGGTGACCACATGGTCGACGCCGGGGGTAGTCTTCGCGATCTTTGAGATCTGTTGCATGACCGCGTCGGTGCGCTCCTTCGAGGCACCGTCGGGCAGTTGCGCGCTGACGATCAGATAGCCTTGGTCCTCGTCCGGCAGGAACGCGGTCGGCACCCGCGTCAGCCCCCAGACCGCGAAGCCGACCAGAATGAGCGCGAGGACTACCATGGCGCCGCTGCGGCGCGTCATCGCTTCGATCAGCCATACATAGGCGCGCTCAGCGAGCCCATAGATCGCGTTAAAGCCGCGGTAAAAGAAGTTGCGCCTTTCGAGAGGGGTCGGAGCTCGCAGCCACAATGCGCTTTGCGTAGGCTTCAAGGTCACCGCGTTGATGGCGCTGATGAACGCTGTGGCGGCAATGACGAGCGCGAATTGCCGGTAGAGCTGTCCGGTCAATCCCGGAAGAAAAGCGGCGGGAATAAACACCGACATCAGCACCAGCGTGATGCCGATGACCGGACCAATCAGCTCGTCCATCGCCCTGCCCGCCGCCTCGCGGCCGGGGATGCCTTGCTCGACATAGCGCGAGACGCCTTCGACGATGACGATGGCGTCGTCAACGACGATGCCGATCGCCAGCACGATGGCAAACAGTGTCGAAAGATTGATTGAAAAACCAAGTGCCGCCATTGCGGCGAAGGCGCCGATGATCGTTACCGGAACGGTTGTCGCCGGGACGAGCATCGCCCGCCAATCTTGCAGGAAGACAAGAATGACGATGAGCACCAGAATGCCGGCCTCGATCAGTGTCAGATAGACCTCGTCGATCGCAGCCCTTACGAATTTCGTGGTGTCGTAGGGCGTCAAATATGTAAGGCCCTGAGGGCAACTCTTGGCGAGTTCGTCCATTTTCGCCTTGACCTCGTTGGCGACCGCTATTGCGTTGGCGTTGGGCAGCAGGGAGATGGCGATCCCGGCTGCCGGCTCGCCGTCGAGATTGAACGATTTGCTGTAGGACTGGGCGCCGAGCTCGACGTGCCCGATGTCGCGGATTCTGGTGATTTGTCCGCCATTCATGGCATTGACCTTGACGACGATATTCTCGAACTCGGCGGGATCGTCGAAGCGGCCTCTGAGGTTTAGCGTCGATTGAAAATCCTGGCCTTTCGGCGCAGGAGGCGCGCCGACCTGGCCGACGGCGACTTCCTGGCTCTGCTGCTGGATGGCGTTGATGACGTCCTGCGGGGTCAGGCTTCGCGCCTGAAGCAAGTCCGGGTTCATCCAAATGCGCATGGCGTATTGCCCGGCGCCGAAGATCGTCACGGCGCCCACGCCATTGAGGCGAGCCAATTCGTTCTGTACGTTGATGACAGCGTAATTCGACAGGAACAGGCTGTCGAAGCGGCTGTCAGACGAAACCAACGCGACGAATTCGAGAATCGAGGTCGACCTCTTGGCCGTCGTCACGCCCTGGGCTTGGACTTGCGGCGGCAGCGACGAAAGGGCGGAGGCCACCTGGTTCTGGACCAGGATCTGCGCTTTGTCGGGGTCTGTGCCAATCGCGAACGTGACGACCAAGGTATAGGTGCCGTCGTCCGCGCTCGTCGACTGCATGTAGATCATGTTCTCGACGCCGTTGACTTGCTGTTCGATCGGCAGGGCGATCGTGTCGACCACGGTCCTGGCGCTCGCGCCGGGGTACGTGGTCGTCACCTGTATGGTCGGCGGGACGACATTGGGATATTGGGCGGTCGGCAATCGGAGGAGAGCGACCAGGCCAATCAGGACGAAGACCAACGCAAGCACGTTGGCGAGCACCGGCCTCTTGATGAAAAAACGCGAAATCATGACCGTTCGCCCTGAGAGTTCACTTCGGCGCCGAGTCGGTGGAGCTCGGCTTGGCGGCCTCTGATCGCTCGGCCGTGGCCGACGTCAGCTCGGATCGTTGCGGATCGACCTTGGCGCCGGCAAAGGCCCGCTGAATCCCTTCGGTCACCACCCAGTCACTGGGATCGAGTCCCGATTCGATGATCCGAAGCTGGCCTTCTTGATCCCCGGTTTTCACGATTTTGCGTTGAACGACATTGTCCGGGCCGACGACCAGAACATAGCTGCCTTCCTGGCTCGTCCCGATCGCATCGTTTCGCGCCAGCAGCGCCTTGTCTTGGCGCGCGATCGGGATCCTAACCCGCACGAACAGCCCCGGCAGCAGCGTGTGATCTTTGTTGT
>JASHYD010000131.1 GCA_030043175.1 Xanthobacteraceae bacterium
GTAAGCGAAAGGGACCGCCGCGCCCAGGACAATCGCGCCGATAGCAACAAGCCTTCCGAAGATTGCCTTAGGGGTACCCTGGGGCCAACCCTAACCGCGGCAGGTCCATTGGCGGCATGTTCATTGTCCGTCAGAATCGACGTGTTAAATTCTCGAGCAAGGTATTTTGTTTCCTTTGGTCCGCTTCTCACTTTTGCGTTCTCTGAGCTGGTTGACGGCGGCCTGGAACCGGTTGGGTTTGAGAGACGATCAGCGATCAGAGCGGAGGCGGCTTTGGCTGCGTCGGCTTCGGGCCGAATGCCCGCGCGGTGCCGGTTCGTTCAGCGGCAGCCGCTGATGGCGCGCATTGAACTTGTAACTTCTGTCGTGCAGCCGGTTCGGCCTCAGGACCCGGTCCCCCGGCCCGGGGAGCTTCATCTCGTCGGACCCATATCTGTCGACGAGGTCCCGACCGCCGGTAGAGTATGAGCGGAGTCCCCCGCCGACCTCGACGACCACAGCCTGGTGATCCCAGCAGCGATCTCGATCTGCCCGCCGGATGGCACGATCAGCGCTGGTTCCATAGTTACAACCGCCCGCGTCTCTCGAGCACGGTTATGCGAGCCATCGCCTCTATCAGCGCGAGATGGGAGAACGCCTGCGGGAAGTTCCCCAGATGTCTCCCCGTCTTCGGGTCGAATTCTTCGGCATAGAGGCCGAGCGGCGAGGCAATCCGCAGCAGTCGCTCCATCAGGTCGCGTGCTCGTTGCATCTCTCCCACGGTCGCCAACGCCGACACGAGCCAGAACGAGCAAATCACGAACGTTCCTTCGTTGCCGGAGAGTCCGTCATCGGTCTCGGCGGGACGGTAACGCCGAACAAAGCCGCTTTCAGCCAGCTCCTCGGAGACGGCGAGAACAGTGTTCCGTAGGCGCTCGTCGTCATGCGTGAGGAACTCGAAGCTCCCTGCCAGCAGCGTCGAGGCGTCGAGTGCGTCCGTCTCGTAGTGTTGGCGCAGCACGCCACGCTTGCTGACGCCGTGAGTGAGGACCTCCGTCCGGATCTCGTCCGCCGTTGCGCGCCATGTCGCCGCGGTATCTGGGTCGCCCCGAATCTGTGCCAGCGTGCTCGCGCGGTCCAGGGCGACCCAGCACATCATCTTGGAGGACACGTAGTGCCGTGGCCTGCCGCGGGCCTCCCAGATGCCCTGGTCGGGGTCGCGCCAGACACGGGTTGCGCACGCCGCCTGCGACTCGACGATCTGCCAGAGCCGGCGTGGCAAGCGCTCGTTTCGGCGGGTGTGGAGCAGAATCGAGGCGAGCACGGCGCCGAAGACGTCGTTCTGGCGTTGGCTGAATGCGGCGTTGCCGATGCGAACCGGTCGTGCACCTGCGTAGCCCGAGAGGTCGTCTCGGATCGATTCGGTCAGCCCGCGGCGGCCGTCGATGCCATACATGATCTGCAGCGGGCTATCCTGCGTCGGCGCGACGTCGGCAACAAACTGCATGAACTCGTCCGCTTCCCAGTCCAGGCCCAGCCAGTGGAGCGCTTCGAGCATGAAGGTCGCGTCACGCATCCACGTGTAGCGGTAGTCCCAATTGCGCTCTCCACCCGGTGTCTCCGGAAGGGAGGTGGTGAGCGCCGCGACCGCCGCGCCGGTCGGCATGTAGGTCAGACCTTTGATGGTGAGCGCGGAGCGCTGGATCTGGGCGCAGTAGCGGTTGTCAGGGATCCTTGCCGCGTTGAGCCAGGCACGCCAGTAGCGGATCGTGGCGACAATCCGGGCTTCGGCCTCGTCCGCGCTCCGCGGCGCGGTCAGTCCTTCCGCCCACGAGAGCGCGCAATACGCCCGCTCGCCGGAGCCCAAGACGTGGCGCGCCCGGACGCGATTGCCTTCGATTCCCAGCGCCAGATCCGAGCAAAGACGAATCGTCTGCTCGGCTCCGCTTGCGTCGGCTGTGTGGCGATCGCCGCCGACAGCGCTCCACGCCGCAGGCACCCGGCCGTAGTCGAAAGCAGGTTCGCAAATGAGCTCGACCTGGACCCGGCCTTCGAGACACTGGACGGTCCGCACAAACAGGTGGTCAGCGTCATCGTCGGCGGGAGGCCGGGCGTGCGGTGTGATCTTGTCCTCCTGATCCCGAGGACCGATCGTCAACGCGTCGCGGATGAGAATCCAGCCGGTTGGCGACTTCCAGGTCGTGGCCAGGACGTTCGTACCAGGCTCGTAGATCCGCGTCGTGGGGTGGTTGATCCCGAAAGGCCCAAAGCGAAAGCTTCCAGCCTCCCGGTCGAGCAGGCTACCGAATACACTCGGCGCGTCAAAGCGGGGCACGCAGAGCCAGTCAACTGCTCCATCGGGGGCCACAAGCGCGCCTGTATGGCAGTCCGACAGGAACGCATAATCGGCGATTGGCGGGAACGGCGAGGGTAAAGCAGCGCTCCGGGCCCGGCGCGCATTGGTTCCCGTTCGGGCAGGCCTTCTCTTCCTGGCGGCGCTCATGCGATCACCCAAAGGCCGTACGAGCGACCATCGTCTCGACGGACTGGTCCGTGCTCTTGTGTGAACAGGCAGCTGACGATAGAGAAAAATGACCGGCCGGTGGGCCTGCGCGATCCGGCGCGCGAATCAAACAGCGAAGGGCCGTCCCGGTCTCAGGTTGGAAGGCTGCCGTGCTGGCGCCCTTGTGAGCCGCGTTCGGTCCGATTGGCAGGCAATCCGCTCTTCGCCTCGAAGCATCGGCCACTCGATCGCACTCTCTCCACACGCCGCATGCTCATCCGGAACTTCTAGAAAGACGCGCTCCGTCCGGAGTTGTTCCGAATAACAGGGATAAAGTTCCAAAATAGTGTCTGCTTGTGGCCCGGAGGCGTCTTTGGCTGAGCGATTTCGAAAATGCTCGGTTGTGGCTCGCCGCTGCCGTGAGCGCATCGAATTCCTTCCCGCTGCCGGCCAATCACCCGGTGCCCGACTCTGCACCGATGGTGGTGGCCAGCCGGGCTCAGGAACGAGAGGCCTGATTTGGGGTTGGGCTCACCTGCCAATGGAATTCCTGCATAACCGCCCCTCAGCGAGGATCTCGAAATGATCCGCCGGGAGATTGAGAGAATATGACCGAAGCTACGAAGATTGGGGAAGGAGCACGCGTCGCTCTTAGGCCGGAGTTCCTGCAAACCATTGGAGAGCACGTTAGCCTCGTTGGCAAGCAAGCCCACGTCTCCAAGGTCGCCATCAGGAAGACATAGCCGATTGTGCTGGCA
>JASHYD010000132.1 GCA_030043175.1 Xanthobacteraceae bacterium
TACCGATACAATGCGGATAAGATCAATTGTTTTCTCTGTCGCCGAACCGCTTTCCCGCTGCCGCGCCGTCCGCAGCGGCGCAACGCAGGTCATGGCGAGGATCTTCATAAAGCAGCGACGCTGTTGCGGCATTGCCGCGTCGCGGCGCCATGCCGGTAACCTTGAGAACCCGAACGCCGCCGTCGAGGGCGACCGTAACCACATCGCCACATTTGACGTCGCGACCTGGTGCCGCCACCCGCAGGCCATTGACCCGTACATGGCCTGCGCTGACCAGCGACGCGGCCGCACTGCGGGTGCGCACGACGCGGGCATTCCACAACCATCGGTCGATTCGCTGCCGGTCTCCCGACACGGGACAAGCCACGTCAGCGGCGCTCCTTGGCATTCGCCTCAAGCTGGGCCTTGAGTGCCGCGAGCTTGGCAAACGGCGAATTCGGATCGACCTGCTTCTCGCGCTCGCGATGCGGGGCGTAATCGCGGCGATCCTTGTGCTCATTTCGGGCTTTCGCGAAATGCGGCCGCTCACCGCGCGTGCGCTCCGCACGGTCACCTTGCCGTTCGGAACGATGATCGCCGCGGTGATCCTTCTGGCGCCGCTCGTCATCGCGCACAGCCCCGAGTTCGCCCCTGTGAGGACGACGATGCGGCGCACCCTTGTTTGCGGCCGATGTGTCCGCCGCGACCGCAGGTTCGCCTTTGCCCTCCGCCGCGGCGGCACGTTCCGCCATTGCGTTGTCGGCTGAGCCGGCGCCGTAGGTCTGGCGTGCTCGTTGCCGTTGGGGCGAGCGCCGCTGGCCACGCCACTCTTCGCCGCGGCCGCCCGGGCGCCACACTTCAATAAGCTCGGGTTCCGCCGTCGCGGCGGCCGCTGGCGGCGCCTCCGTGTCGACCGTGGCTCCTGCCGGCTCGACCGTGGTTCCTGTCAGCGCCGCGATCGGCGTATCGGGCGCGACCGCCACTGCGTCGAGCGCAGCCTCATCGGCCTTCGCAGCCGTATCGGATGGCCCCTGGTCGGCGGCAAGTAGGGCCGTCGCAGAGTCATGAACCGCAGGCGAGGTCATTTCAGAGGAAGCCAGGCCTTGCGCGACCGGTTCGCCGTCGGCCGGCCCGCCGTCGACCGCGATCTCATCACCTGCCTGCTGCGCAGAATCGCTTACCGCAACAACCGCCGGCTCAAGCCCGGTCGCGGCTTGATCGCTCGCGGGCGCCGCGGGATCGGGTGGCACCTCGGCTTCGGCGGCCTTGACGGGCTTCGGTCGCCTTTCCATCCGGTAACCGAGCGCGCGCAGGATCGAGGCAAAATCCTCCCCGGAAGAGCCCGTGAGCGAGGTCATGGCCTGGGTTACAATAAAGCCATTGCCTTCGAACGCACCAGCGGGCGGGGCAGAAGGCGAGCCCGGTCGCCAGCTCAGCGCGGGCCGGATTAGATCGGCAAGACGCTCCAGAATATCGACCCTCACGGCGCGCTCGCCACAGACGCGATACCCGATGGTGCGGTAGAACGAACGCTGCACCTCCTTGTCGGCGGGAAATGATGTGCGGCCGCTTGCCGCGAGCCGCTGCAGCTCATCGAGGCCCTTGATGTCGGGGCCGCCGTGCTTGAGCGCCCACAGCTGCGCCGCCAGCGCGCGCGGGCCCGGCTTGAGCAGAAGCGGAACATAAACGTGGTAGGCACCGAACCGCACCCCATGCCGGCGCAGGACCGCCCGCAAAGCCTGGTCGAGACTCTTAAGATCGTCAGCAACCTTGCTGCGCTCAAGAACGCCAAGACCTTCCACCAGCTGGTAGGCAATGCCACGGGCGAGCCCGGTGATATCCTCGGCGGCGCCCAATATGAACAATGGCGCGAGCAGCCGCTCGATATGAGTGCGCGTCCACAAGTCAAGACGGACCTGCGCGGCTTCGAGCGCCGCACCGGTGAGCTGTTCGTCCGCGAGGATGCGAACGCGCGGCCGCAACACCGTATCACCAGCCACGACCTTGGCGATGGGCTCGCCGATCCAGCGGATCGTCGCATCTGAGGTCAGTACGAACTGTGAGTCCGGCGCGTGAGCAAGCTTGTTGGCGCGCGCCTCGATTTCGCCGGCAAGCGCCTTCTGTGCCGCAGCCGAAAGCGCCTTCGCATCTGTTCCGCTCGATGTCGCCTCCGGTGCAAAACGGAAGCCGTCAAGCCGTCCGATGGTGTGGCCTTCGACCACGACTTCGCCGGTTTTCGTGATTTCCGTTTCCAGCATCGTGCTTTCTCGCATCCGCCGCATCAATACGCTGGTGCGCCGGTCGACGAAGCGTTCCGCCAATCGTTCATGCAAGGCATCGGACAGCCTGTCCTCAATCGCGCGCGTGACGCCCTGCCAGTGGTCGGGGTCGCTGAGCCAATCCGGTCGGTTGGCCGCGAACGTCCAGGTCCGAATGTGCGCAATTCGCGTCGAAAGGGTATCGATGTCGCCGTCGGTATGATCTGCCTGTGCGATCTGGCGAGCAAACCAGTCGTCCGAAATGCTACCCTCTCGGAGCAGAAAACCATAGAGGGTGACCACCAGTTCGGCATGCGCGGCAGGTGATATTTTCCGGTAGTCGGGGATTTGGCACACATCCCACAGCCGCGCGATCGCGGTTGAACCGGTGGCGAGCGCACGCACCTCTTCGTCGCGGGCGGCGTGCTCGAAAACCATGATGTCCTCAGCGATTGGCGCCCGCGTGAGGCTTTGATGCCCCGGCAGCATCGCGAGCGAAGCCGCTAGCGCGCCAAGCGAGGAGAAATCAAGTTCCGAGTTGCGCCACTGCAACACCTTTACCGGCTCGAAACTGTGGCTTTCCAGCGCGTGAACGAGTTCAGCATCGAACGGCGCGCAGCGCCCGGTGGTGCCGAAGCTGCCGTCTCGTGTCGCACGGCCGGCGCGGCCGGCGATCTGAGCAAATTCAGCAGGCGTGAGGCGACGGAATTGATAGCCGTCGAACTTACAATCCGACGCAAATGCCACGTGATTGACGTCAAGGTTGAGCCCCATGCCGATCGCGTCGGTGGCGACGAGATAATCGACATCGCCCGACTGGTAGAGTTCGACCTGGGCATTGCGGGTGCGCGGCGACAGCGCGCCCAGCACGACAGCTGCGCCGCCGCGCTGCCGCCGGATCAGCTCGGCGATGGCGTAAACCTCGTCAGATGAAAACGCCACGATTGCGGTGCGGCGCGGCTGGCGAGTAATCTTCTTTTCGCCCGCGTAAGCGAGCTGCGATAAACGTGGGCGGCTCAAGATATTGGCGCCGGGTAACAGCTTTTCCACCATCGGACGAACCGTTGCTGCACCCAGAACCAGCGTCTCCTCGCGCCCTCTGCAATTGAGCATGCGATCCGTGAAGACGTGACCGCGATCGAGATCGGCGCCGAGCTGAACCTCGTCAACCGCGACGAACGCTACGTCAAGATCGCGCGGCATCGCCTCGACCGTGGACACCCAGAAGCGCGGGCTGGCAGGCTTGATCTTCTCCTCGCCGGTGATCAGCGCCACGGCATCGGCACCGGCACGCTGGGCGACCTTGTTGTAGACTTCGCGCGCCAGGAGCCGCAGCGGCAATC
Source organism: Xanthobacteraceae bacterium (assembly GCA_030043175.1). The sequence goes on from JASHYD010000132.1 coordinate 3,581, forward strand.
CGATCAGCCCCGAAGAATGCGCCAGCATGCGCTCAATCGCGAGATGGGTCTTACCGGTATTGGTAGGCCCCAGCACCGCCGTGACGCCGTGGCCCCGGGCACGCAAGTCACGATCCCCAGGCGAGCTAAACGAGATTGGCATTAAAACCTCCGCCGGCGCACGGACAGACCGGCGCGTCGAACGAGGCATCTTTATCACAATGTGATCCAAGCCAAGCCGGTATAGCTACGCTCTTAACGCCTCGGAACCAAAATCGAACAAAGCGCGCCCGAATCGCTGACTCTGCTCCCATCGAGATTCGTTCTCATCAATATGTAGCGGGATCGGGATATGGCACCACCCGATCCTGCAAAAAAGGGTGCGAACCTATGCCGCGACAGGAGTTCAGTCGCCGGCAACTGGCAAACATCCGTGCGGAAGTCGATTCCATGTTGTCAAGTCCATAACGCAGCGCGCAACCTCGGATTTTTGAACAGCACACACGACCTCAGCGCGCCGCAGCGGTGGCGGGTGTCGAGCGAGACGTGGCAGCTGTGACGAATTGCGTCGCCTCGAGGACCCCCCGGCCCAATGGAGTCTGAAGCGAGATCCGATACGGCACCACTATCCGGGTGCCGGGGATCGGCGCCAGCCATATCTCCATATCTTGCTGGGCCATCAGATATCTGATGGCCGGCCGTTCGGGCACGTAGCCAGCAAGCGGGACGAATTGCACCCCGCAGACCGCCACCGGCCCGTGATAGCCCTTCGCCGCCTGGACGTTCTCGATGCGCTTGAAGCTCAATTGCAAATCGAAACGCAGGCGCCCGTCGAACACCGGAACGGTGCGCCGACAGGCCTCGGGTGAAACCGGATCGCCGGTGCCGGAAACCCGTATCAAAGCCGCGCTCATGGGATCGACGACGCCGCGCCGATGCGCATCCGTCACAGGGATTCGGTCGGGGTTGGGCACGTTTGGCGGGTCGACCAGCAGCTCCTTGACCGTCCCGGCACTCAGCACGATGCGTAGTTCTTCCACCCGCTTGTCATTGTTGACGGTCGATACAAAGAGGGTGGGTACCAAAACGTCGCCGCGCACGGCACCTCGGGCAGCGCCATTGCCCTGGCTGGCCGCAAACACGCGCAGCAAACCGGTGGTCATGCCACTCGCTGCTGCGGTAAATTGATCATCACCGATGTCAATGAACCAGTCGCCTTTGCCGATGGTGACGCCCGCCAGAGTAACGACATAACGAGCATCGAGTTTGCCTTGTCCGCTGGCGCTGCCGCCTGCGAGGCAAACCGCCACGGCCGCCACGCCGGCCAGATGAACACCGCGAGAGATCCTGGTCAGGTTACAATGCACCGCTGATCCCTCTCGGTCGTACCGCACGCGCGTTGGCTATGTCGGGCAAGGCACTCTTGTTGGCGCGGATTACGTCTATTGTGTGTTCCATCCTCAGACGGCCGGCAAGTCGGAACCTAAAATTTCTACCTGCGTGGGCCAGCATGCTCTCATGCACCGGCATTCGAAGGAACACGGCCCGGAACTGGCCGAGTCCCGAACTTGACGTCCCTCGGTTACCTTACTATAGGTCCGCGGTCCAAACGAGCCCAGATTTTCCATCGCTCCGCGTCATTGGCGGGAGCGCAGGATCGCCTAGAGGTACGCCATGTCGCGGCGGTGCGAATTGACCGGTAAGACAGCCCTGGTTGGCCACAAGGTCAGCCATTCGAACATCAAATCCAAGCGGCGTTTCTTGCCGAATCTCATCAATGTCACCATGATTTCCGATGCGCTCGGGCGCGCCGTGAGACTTCGCGTTTCAGCCCACGCGCTGCGTAGCGTCGATCACCGCGGCGGCCTCGATGCCTTTCTAAGCAAGGCGCCCGACGACGATCTGTCGCCGCGGGTGCTCGAACTCAAGCGGCAGATTGCCAAAAAGGGCGCGCCGGCCAGCTGACCCGGTGGGCCCTCCGACCTGCCCGGACCGCAATCGCGCGACCTTCGGTCTAGGATGAGGCAAAAGACCCCGGCTTGTGGGCTCCCCTGCGCACGTCGGCAACACACGGCTGCCGCGCCGTGCGATGTCAGAACGAATGGCTTCGAATTGCGAGATTGCTTCCTGTGTTCGACGAAGCCACAGGTGCTGATCGTGCAATTCTTACCGACAGTCCCAACCGACAATGCGAAGCGGCGCAATCGCGCCCGACAGTGACCTGTCGAAACTCGCAAACACCGCAACCGCCCCACGCGCCGTTGACGCCGCGAGGGCCTATCCGTATGGTTCGCGCCGAAAAAGGCCGCCTGTGCGCTGCGCAAGGAATCCTGTCCGATGAAAGTTCGCAACTCATTGAAGTCACTACGGGGACGCCACCGCAACAACCGGATCGTGCGGCGCAAGGGGCGCGTCTACGTCATCAACAAGACGCATCGCCGTTTCAAAGCGCGGCAAGGCTGAGCGCGTTGCGGGGCCGCGGGCGTCCGCCCGGGCCCATCTCTTCCGGGCCCATCTCTTCGGCAGGGATCGGGAGTGGGCCAGACGCCACGGTCCCATGAAGGCAGCAATCACATCGGTTTGACCACGGCGCCCTTGCGGACGGCAGATTGCCGGTTAAGCTTAGTGGTCATGATGCACCGTCCTGCCTGTGTCGCTTTCGTCCTGTTCGCTGTCCTGGCCATGGCGTCCACCGCACATGCGCAGGTGCTACCGGATCCCCATGCGGACCCGCATGAGGATCTGGTGAAGCCGCCGGACGAGCTGCCCAATCTTCCCAAGGGCGAGCGCAACCGAAATCTCGATTTCCTGTTCGGCGCGTTGAAAGCCGCGCCTGACGATGCCAGCGCCAAATCGGTCGAGGACCGCATCTGGGCGGTTTGGACGGGGGCCGGCAACGAGACCACCAATCTTTTGATGAGCCGGGCCAAGAAGGCAGCCGACGACAAGGACTATGATCTCGCGATCCGGATGCTCAGCGCCATTGTTGAGATCCAGCCCGACTTCATGGAAGCGTGGAACCGACGCGCCACGGTGTATTTCCTGAAAAAAGACTACGTGAACTCGATGGCGGATATCGCCAAGGTGCTGACCCACGAGCCGCGTCATTTCGCGGCGCTGTCGGGCCTTGGGCTGATCATGCAGGACATCGGCGACGACAAACATGCGCTTGAGGCTTATAGCAAGGCGCTAGAGATCTACCCTCGCCTCAAGGGAATGGAGGAGAAGGTCAAGAACCTGAAAGAAAAGGTCGAGGGGCGCAATCTCTGACGCCCGAATGACGTTTTTCCTGCTTCTCGCTATTGCGGCGATTCTTGGCATCGCTCGCGTCATTACGGTCGTGGCCGCCACGCGAACCGAAGTTGCCCATTCGCCCTCCGGACGGTTCGTCGAGCTCGAGAACGCGAAGCTGCACGTGCTGGAGCTTGGCGCCGCGGCTCCGGCGGATCAGCTTCCCATCGTGCTTATTCATGGCGCGAGCGGCAATCTTGAAGAACTGCGTCTCGCCATCGGTCAGCAGCTCGCGGCAAGCCGGCGTGTCATTCTGCTGGACCGACCAGGACATGGCTGGAGCGAACGGCCAGGCGGCATTGCCGACGCTTCGCCGGCGCGCCAGGCCGCATTGATCGCCGCGGCTCTCGACCGCATCGGCGTCGCGCGTTTCGTGCTCCTTGGCCATTCGCTGGGAGGAGCAGTCGCATCCGCTTTCGCGCTTGCCTTTCCGACCCGAGTCGTGGGGCTTGTTCTGCTGGCTCCGGTGACGCATCCCTGGAAAGGCGGCCTCACGTGGTATAATGCCATCCTTTCAACGCCAGTTCTTGGGCCGGTATTCGCCCATACGATCGCAGTTCCGTTAGCCCTGTTGCTGCTTAAGCGTGGCGTCGCGTCGGTGTTTGCCCCGCAGCCGCCTCCGGCGGACTTTGTCCGCCGTGCGGCCATCCGTCTGCTTCTGCGGCCGGCCCAATTCTTGGCCAACGCTCAGGACATTGCCGCGCTCAAGCCGTTCGTCGCTGCGCAGGCGCCCCGCTATGGCGAGATCGGCGTCCCGACCGTCATTCTGACCGGGACCGAAGACACCACCGTATCGCCGCATATCCACGCGCGTGCGATCGCAGCCGTGATACCTCACGCGCGCCTTATCATGCTGACGGGGATCGGTCACATGCCGCATCACGTGGCGACGGATGCAGTCATTGCGGCAATTACGCAATTACCGGCACTCTCAATGCCGGCGCGAGGCACCAACCTTACCTCTGCGTGACGACCCTACGCTAACCGGCTCTGGCGGGAGTTTCTGCCCAGCCCGGTTCCTAACCTGAGAGCCGCAACCCGTCGACAACATCGAAACGCACTCAGGTATCGCAGCAGATTCAATCCGCCTCGCCTGCGGCGGAGCTTACGACCGCAATGCGCACCATGTTGGTCGCACCGGGCGTTCTGAACGGCACGCCGGCCACGACGATGATGCGCTGACCGACCTGCGCGAGACCTTCCTTGAAAGCAAGGCGGCAGGCGCGGTTGACCATGTCGTCCTGATCGCGGGCGTCCTCTGCGACCACACTGTGCACACCCCACGCCACCGCAAGCTTGCGGCCAGCCGAGACGTTGGGGGAAATCGACATGATCGGCGACCTCGGCCGCTCGCGGGCGACCCGCAACGCGGTTGCGCCGGAGAAGGTCCAGCACACCACCGCATTAAGATCGAGCGTTTCGGCAATCTCGCGCGCCGCAGCCGCGATCGCATCCGCGCCGGTCGCCTCTGGCGCTGTGCGCTGGGCATCGATTATTTCGCGGTAGATCGTGTCAGTCTCGACCTCCATGGCAATGCGGTTCATGGTGGCGACGGCCTCGACTGGATACTGGCCGGATGCCGATTCCGCCGACAACATCACCGCATCGGTACCCTCATAGATCGCAGTGGCGACGTCGGATACCTCGGCCCGGGTCGGCACCGGGCTTGAAATCATTGATTCCAGCATCTGCGTCGCCACGACCACGGGCTTGCCGGCGCGGCGGGCGCCGCGCGTCATCTGCTTCTGCAAACCCGGGACTTTCTCGAGCGGCAGTTCGACACCGAGATCGCCGCGTGCCACCATCAAGGCGTCGGCTGCGTCGACGATTTCGTCAAGGCGTTCGACGGCCTGCGGCTTCTCCATCTTCGCCATAACGGCGGCGCGACCGCGAGCGATCTTCTTGGCTTCGGCGATATCCTCGGGGCGTTGCACGAAGGACAGCGCAATCCAGTCGACGCCGGCGTCGAGGGCAGCCTCGAGATCGGAATGATCCTTGCGGGTCAGCGCGGAGACAGCCAGCACGGCATTGGGTACGCTCACTCCCTTGCGCGCCGAAAGCTTACCCCCGACCTCGACCCGCGTGACCGCGCGTTCCGACGACGCTTCCAGGACTGCAAGCCTGATCTTGCCGTCATCGAGCAGCAGCGTATGACCGGGCCGCAGAGCGGTTAGAATTTCCGGATGCGGAAGATAGACCCGATCAACGTCGCCGGGCGTAGGATCGGCGTCGAGTACGAAATTGGCATCCACCACCAGGGTGATCGCATCCTCCTTGAATGCACCGATGCGCAGCTTCGGTCCCTGCAGGTCGGCGAGCGCTGCGATCGGTCGGCCATACTCCCGCTCAATATCGCGGATCACGCGTACCAGCTCGCGCATGCGATCGTGCGTGGTATGGCTCATGTTGATGCGGAATACGTCCGCACCTGCGATGAACAGCGAGGTGATCGTCGCACGATCGCATGACGCCGGCCCCAGCGTCGCGACGATCTTGGTGCGGCGCTGCCGCCTCATCGCATTGGGCTTCCGGTTGGGGGCAGCGATTGCAGCGACCGCACGCCGGGCGGCAGCGCCCTGCCCGGGGGGGCCTGCTGACGGGCCGCTTCGCCCGTCTCGGTCAGTTGTACCGTCCAGGTCTGCTGTTCCCCGGTGTCGACTTCGAAAAAGCCGGTCCGCTCGTAACCGCGGGCGAGGCAGTTCCCGGTACCCCGGATCGTGAATTCCTTGTCGCGCGTGCACATAAAGGCTTGGCCCGACCACTCGCCACCCCGGTCGTAATCGACCGCGTAGATATAATAAAAACGCGCCGCAAGATTTCCGCGCAGCAGCGTTTCGCAATTACCTGCGGCAATGTTCCACCAGCCTTCCGTCGCCCATTCCTCGCCGTCCTTGTAACCGAGTGCGATGCCGATTCTGCTTTTGGTGAGGTTGCAGATCCGGAAATCGGCAGCGGCCGGCGTCACCGCCAACGGCGCTGCGGTGGCAAGCCCAAGGCAGAGCAGACGAGGACAAAGCGAACCTGGCAGGCTTTTATGGAACAAGATCGCGCCCAGGCTGTTTGCGAAGCTTGGCCCACGTTTGCGCCGCGGTGTGCGCCATCGCTCGAAATTCGAGCGGTTCCCGGTCATGTTGCGCCATTTCTCCTTTGAGTCTCTGATCAAACCGCAACCCACTCTCAATGCCTGTCAACGAAGATCGCACGGAAATCGTTGATATTGGTGTAAGTCGGTCCGGGTTGAAGCAAATCGCCCAAGCGTTCAAAAAAACCCGTAGAATCGTTTTCGGAAAGAAACGCGGCCGGATCGAGGCCGAGATTACGCGCCCGCGCCAGCGTGGTCGCATCGACAAAGGCACCCGCCGGATCATCCGGGCCGCCGCAACCCCCGTCAGTGCCGTCAGTGTCGCCGGCGATTGCAGCGATGCCGGGTGTCGCCTTCAACGCCTGGGCGAGCACCAGGGCGTATTCCTGATTCGGGCCGCCGCGCCCTTTGCCGCGAATGGTGACAGTGAGTTCGCCACCCGACACGATGACACCGCACCGTCCCTGTGCCTGCAAGTCTTGAGCAAGCCGCGCCTGGACCGCCGCCACCTCGCGGGCTTCGCCCTCGATGCGGTCGCCGAGAAAAATGCAGTCATAGCCTCTGGCGCGTATCGCTGCTTCGGCTGCTTGAAAGGCCTCCTTGGCACGGGCAACCAGGCGAAACTCGGTTCGGCCGAAGACCGGGTGTTGCGGCTTCGGCGTCTCGTTGGCCGGATCGGCCAATGCCCGAGCGACCACCTCCGAAATGTCCAACCCGAATCGTGCCATCACGGCGCGAGCATCCGCCAGCGTGGTCGGGTCCGGTACTGTCGGTCCCGAACCGATCACCGCCGGGTCGTCGCCGGGGACGTCCGAGACACCCAGCGTCACCACCCGCGCCGGATGGGCCAACGCACCGAGCCGCCCCCCCTTGATGCGGGAGAGATGCTTGCGCACCGTATTGATTTCACTGATCGTCGCTCCCGATCTAAGCAGCGCGCGGTTGACCGCCTGCTTCTCAGCGAGCGTCAGGCCGGCCGCCGGCGCAATCCAATTAGCTGAAGCGCCGCCCGAGAGCAGCACGAGCACCATGTCCGCGGTGGTCGCGCCTGCGGCGAAGCTCAAGGCCTGCTCGGCCGCCGCCTGACTTGCACCATCCGGAACCGGATGGCCTGCTTCCGTCACCGGGATGGTACGGGTGGGGCGAGCGTAGCCACGCCGCGTGACTGCCGCTCCAACGAGTCGCGATGGCGGCAGGTCCAGATCGTCCAGATAGTGCCGCTCTGCAATTTCAGTCATCGAGCCCGCGGCCTTGCCGGCCGCGAGAAGAATGACGCGGCCGCGCGGCGGTGGATCCGGAAGGCGATGGCGCAGACAGGCTGCCGGGTGGGCGGCGGCCACCGCAATACGGTAAAGTTCGTCGAGAAAGGCGCGCGCAGAGTTGATTTCTGACATCAATCAGTCTCCGGCTACCCGCATGCGCTCTTGGCGGGTAAGCACCAGGCGGCGCAGCGATAACTCAGAATTCTGGGCGATTGCGCAATGTGGCATGGAGCCCCGGCTGTTCATATCTGTGGAGCGATCAGCCAGCGAGATCGGCTCTGGCCGGCCGATGATAAACATAAGCGTAATCCGCCGATCCACGGCGCAATACGCGCCTGCTCTTAACCAAGGATTGCAGCAAGATGGATATCGATGAAAAGACCCGCGTAGAGCTTGAGGCTGCTGTCTACCGGCGCTTGGTGGATCACCTTCGCCAACGTATTGACGTGCAGAACATCGACCTGATGAACCTTGCAGGCTTCTGCCGCAACTGCCTGTCCAACTGGATGAAGGAAGCCGCCGACGCCAGAGGCGTGGCGATGACCAAGGAGACGAGCCGCGAAGCCGTCTATGGCATGCCGTACGAGGTCTGGCGCGCCAAATACCAGCGCGAAGCGAGCGCCGAGCAAAAGGCGGCGTTCGCGAAGGCACAAAACGAGCATTGAGAAGTGTGGGCGGCGCCAAGCTGTTGTGGATGACTGGCAGCTGTGCCGAAGTCCTAGCTTGCGAAACCTTGTCGGCTTGCGCAACGTCTTAGCCTCCTGCCTGCCCTCCCCCCGTTGTGGGAGGCACGCTGGGGGCACGCCAATGCGAGGAGTGGATTCATGTCTGTCACCGCCGTAGCCGCCGACGTTAACGAAAAGCCCAGGGACGGCCTGTCCACCCGCTTGGCAAAGGATCAGCTCAAGGCCATCATCGAACGCATTGAGCATCTGGAAGAAGAGAAGAAGGCAATTTCCGGCGATATCCGCGACGTCTATGCGGAAGCCAAGGGCAACGGCTATGACGTTACGGCTCTACGCACCGTCATACGTCTGCGCAAGCAGGACAAGGATGAACGCGCTGAGCAAGAGGCGATTGTAGAGACCTATCTGCAAGCGCTTGGCATGCTATAAACCGGCGCAATTGCAGCCCGCCTATTGTAGCGACGCAGTCCGCCGTGAGAATGCGTAGGTGCTCAGGGGCACCACCGCCTCACCGCTAAAGCCGGTTGTCGTGATACCCGGATACGGTTCGTCTGAGAAGGACATGGCAACCGCGACGGTCGGCTTGTTCATCAACATTCGCAGCGCCGTGAAGTCAGGTTCACCGTAGAGCGTCGTCGTCATCGAACCGTATAAGCGTGGGGCGACGATAATCGCTCGCAGCCATGGATCATCGTAGCGCATACCTGGCATCGCCGCCTGGACTACCACTTTGACGCGTATAACCCCTTCTCTACCGGTCGCAACTTGCGGTGAGGGATCCCCGCTGTGAGCGGAGCTCTTTTTCCCCGCTGCCGTGTTGCTGTCGCGCAAGGCCACGGTCCGGACCGGGGCGGCGGCGACGCGGATCGGTCTTTCCAGGGCGGCCGCGGCGCTCTGCCCCGAGTCAGCACGACCCTCGCCCTGCAGGCGAGTCGCATAGGCCAACGCGAGGTCAAGCGGAACGCGGTCCGGCGCCACATCGCGAATCGGCCATGGTGCCACCGCCGGGGCGCTCTCGGGCTGGGAAAGAGGCACTCGCGGAACAGCATGTGCGGCCAGACGCGGCGGCCCGACAACAGCAGCCATGGCCCACCGGGCTTGCCCATCCGCAGATGCGGCGTCGTTACTGGCGCCGTGCGACACGACCGAAGCCAATGCGGTTCGCTGCGGACGGGCCGCCGGAACCGGCACCGGCGAAGTGCGAGCCGTGTCGGCTTTGGTGTCGATCGAGGCCAAGCTGAAGGAGCGGGAAGCTGTGGGGGCCGGGGCCGCTTGGGCTACGTCGTCTTCTTCCTCATCGAGATGGAACAGGGCGGCGAGCAGATTCTTTTTAGGAGCGGCGCCGGCGGACGCGATATCGATGCCCGCTGCTTGCGCAGCGTTGAGCGACGATTGCGACGGGGGCGATGAGCCGCGCTTCTCGATGTCTGCTAAGGCGAGCGCATAACCCGGCAGCGGATGACCGTCGGATGGAATGTGCACGGTGCGCCCGTTCGGGAACACGCGGGCGAGTTGATCATGCGTCATCGGCGGCCAGTGCCGCACGCTGCCCACATCAAGGTGCACGAATGGCGATCCCGATGAAGGATAGTAGCCCACACCGCCGCGCTGCAGGCGCAGGCCTGCGTCCCGTAACTGCTCCAAAGGCGCGCCCGGTACGTAGAAATCCATTGCCTTGCCGAGCGTATGCTGGCTGAACTCGGCGACGCCGCTGCTCCGCCGCCGCAGCATCGCGTTGGTTGACGGCGAGCGGTAGCCGCAAACCACCGAGATAACCTTGTCGCCGCCGACATCACGAGACACTTCCCAGATCACGTCGAACAGACGCGGATCCATCTGAATGGCTTCTTCCTTACGCCAGTCGCGGAGAAAGTGGTCGAGCCTCTTGAGCGCCTCCTCGTCATAGCGGCCGTCGCGCTTGTAGGTGATGGTAATGTCTTCTTCCGTGTGAACGTGGTGAAGAGAAATGGTGCGGGTGTCACCATTCGCGATCGCGCTTTCGAGCCCGCTATTGCCGAGCAACGTTATCAACGCCACAAGCCCCGCGGACCGTCCAATGCGCGAGGAAAAAATCGCAGTTGAGAATTCGCTTGCCGAGCTTGCAGGCACTCGCAATCCCATGTCGTCACACACCCTCGCGGACATCGGCCGCCCGCACCAGCCGATGCGCCGCCGTTCGACACAACGGCGGTTCAGAGGAATTAGAAACTTACTGGGATTCGGACAGGACGCGGGACGCGCCCCCCAATTTCCCCAACCACACCAATGCACTGGTAGCCGCGGAGTATGGCAAAAAAAAGCCGGTCCGGATATCCGCTTTACACCCGTTGCCCTAAGACCAGCGGTGGAGTCGCGCCCACGCTCGGGCGGCGCCCCATATCCGATCGTGCATCAATGGAAACGCACTCCCGCAATCCGGGTGATGCGCGCGAGCAGGGCGACCACAAGGGTCGCCTCTACGGGGTCAGGCGCTATCGAAAAAGGCCGCCAAAGAAAAACGGAAGGGGGCTCGCGACCGGCGCGCGGGCGGCCTGGCGTTTCGTCGAAACACTGGCTGCCGGGCGCTCGATCGGCACCTCCGCAACCCGCCTGTCTTCACCCTTCAGCGCCGCAAGCAGCTTGGCGTCGCGGCCGTACACATCCTCCCGGATCGCAAGATGGCCTGCGTCATCGACAAACGCGGTCTGGTAGGTGAGGTGCACCGGAATGGGAGTCGCGAGATGAATGTCGCGCTCCCCGGCGCCGTACATCCGGTGGATCTTCTCGACCGTGTAGCCGTCCTTCGGATTGGCGATGCCGAGCAGGACTTCGGCATATTTATCGGGGAACTGAACCCGCATGCAGCCGTGGCTGAAGGCGCGTTTCTCCTTCGCAAACAAATACTTGTCGGGCGTATCATGCTGATAGACCAAGAATTTGTTGGGGAAGTTGAAGCGAATGCGGCCCAGCGCATTCCCGTCGCCTGGGGGCTGGTAGATGTGCACGGAACCGTCGCGATTGCGCTCGAACTTGAGCCCCATGCGATCGAGCACCGTTGGATCCTGCGCCAGCGCCGGCAGATACTCGTTGTTGATGATCGACGGCGGCACATTCCAGGTCGGATTGACGGTGATGTATTTCATTGTCTCGCTGAGCAGCGGCGTTGCCTTTTCACCCGGCTGGCCAGCAACAATCTTTGTCGTCCAAACCATCGTGCCGTGATCGATCACCTTCAAGGTATAGTCCGGGATGTTGACCATGACATAAGCACGGCCAAGATCGCGCGGAAGCCATCGCCATCTCTCCATGTTGACGATGATGAGATCGGCCTCATGGTTGCGGCGCGGACCGTTGAGCGCATCGACCGTCGCGCCGTTCAATACGCCGGTCTGGGTCAAGTCGCGGCGGCGCTGGAATGCTTTGACCGCCTCGCTCAACGCTTTGTCGTAAGCGGTATCAGCGTCGTTGCCAGCGATGCCGAGCCGTTCGCGCAATAGCGGGACGCGTGGGTCTTCCATCCCGGGCTTGAGCGTCTTGCCGAAGGCGATTCGGATGCGCCCGGTGTCGCCGTTGCGGCCGCGCAGCTCGGCGAGCTTTTCCTTGAGCGCTTTATAGCCGGCGTGGGGCGGGTTGAAGCTGTCCAGCGCCGCGGCGACTTCGCTGGCCTCGCTCAGCTTGGTCAGCACTGCGCCCGGCTCCGGCGCAACCAGGTCGTAATAGATATCCGCGCTGACCCGCGAATAATGCACGCGGCCAATCTGTGCATGGCGTGCATAAGTGAGCACTGTCGCGGTGAACTTGAGCTCGGCCTCCGCCAAGGCGGACACGTCCGCGCTCGCAAAGCTCGGAGTCGGATAGTCGCTCGGGTCAAGCCCGTCAGCGCTGACGCCCGCGAGATAGGTCGCGGCCGCCTTTGCGCGCGCGCTCTCAGCGCCGTTATCGATCCAAATCGGCGCGTAACTGCGCGCCTCATAAAAGGCTTCAACAGCGGCCTTGGACTTTCGGTCAATGATCCGGTCAATCCGGTTGCCGAAGATGTCGTGTATTTTCTCGGCAACTCGCTGATCTAACGTGAGGGCGGGGGCATCGGCTGGAGCAACCGCCGGCGGAGCGGCCACAGCAGGCGTTGCTGTCTCGGGTGTCGCGGGCGCCGGAGCCGCAACGGCGGGCTTCGCGGTCTCGGGCGTTGCGGGCGCCGGAGCCGCAACGGCGGGCTTCGCGGTCTCGGGCGTTGCGGGTACCGCAGGCGCAGCCGCGGGCTTCGCGGTCTCGGGCGTTGCGGGTACCGCAGGCGCAGCCGCGGGCGTCGTCGTCTGGGGCGTCGCGGCCACCGGGGGGGCGGACGGTTGTGCAGAATCGCCGGCCGCCGCAGACGGGGCGGCTTGCCGCGGCTTTGCCGCTGCGGGCGACTCGGCGGAGGGCACAGGAGCGATATCGGACAGGCTCGGAGGCGGCAGGTTAGCGGGCTCCGGCATCGGAACGGCGGCTGAAATCTCTTCCTCAGTCAGAGGCGCCGATTGGACCAGCGGACTCAGTCCCGTTATTACCACGGCCATCGCGGTCGTCGCGAGCCAGAGTTCGAAACGCATTCTGCGCGTGACCATTCTTAAGCTCCGCACCTGGTAGCGCATCGTATTAGGATCTGAAATAGAATTCGGTCGACCGATTGTTGGTCGCCGAAGTCCTCCCGGTGGTTCATCTCAGACATCAACCTGGAATTTACCGGTCATCCAGAGCCCCTGCACGTTTTTGTTATCAAATCATATCAGTTTTGCCGCAACTGTCACCACAAGGCAACTCAAGCACTGGGGCTGGCCCACCTCTCGAGATTGTGGCAGCGCGTCCGGATCAAGATCGACAAATGGTGAGGAATGTAGCCTGCCGCAATGAGAATTTCACCACGGCGCTACCACCGGTCGCGATCGCCGATGTCCCGACATGGCCGCCCTGTCGTGAAGGCGGACCTGCTCCGCGCCCGCATCATCGATCGCGGCGAGTGGCGCCTTCAATCCGCTCTCCGAGCGCGGGCTTCCGGCCCGCTTTGTGCGCTCGCCGGCGCCCCCCTGGTGTTCCAGGGTGGGCCAGCGACCGGGCCCCGGCTAAGGAAAGGACGTCAGCGGCGACCCCAAAAGTCGCATTCCGCAAGTTGCCCCCCCATATGGCACGCGTCCACCCTTCCGGGACAGATTCGCCTGAGGTCGCCGACGATCTGGCGCACGCGAGCGCCCTGTGTCTTGCCTTCGAGGCACGCAATAAGGGAAAGCTTGCGGGCCTCACCAGCGGACCGCGCGGAGGCCCTCGCGATCGGCGAATTCAGTCGATCGATGAGCTGATTGGCCGAATCGCATCATTCGTCAACCCGGTTTGTTAGCGGCAACACGGCCGCGCCAAGTTTTTTGGCGATGTTCAAAAGCGCATCACCGTCGTCACGCATCTCCTGTTCTTTCGCTTGAACTCAACGGATCGACGCGACGTAGGGGTTCAACCTCGCGCTTCGGTCGGTATGGCGGATTGACAGAAAAACAGCGAATTGACACTGCAGAGTGGTAGTCCAGATTAAGCATCAGCGAAATCCGCAAAGATGCTGACGCAGGCGGGCACATATCCCGCGTTTCGCCGCGCTCAATGCGGGCTACGAGCCACAGGAGGCAATGCCGTGCATTTCGTGGTTCACGCCGTCGACCACCCGAACGCGCTCGCAACCCGCGCCACACACTACCGCGCCCACCGCATCCATCTCGACGAAGCCGGCCGATACGGCGTCGCCGTTGTGACGGCCGGCACGCTGGTGGCACCGGACGGCGAGACACCGGTGGGCAGTCTTTTTGTTCTGGAAGCTAAACAACGCGCCGCCGTCGACGCATTCATCGACAGCGATCCCTACCACCTCAATACCGTGTGGGAGCGGGTCGATCTGCATTACTTCAACAAGAAGCGGTAAGTCGCCGCTTAGCGATATCGTGTAACCGAACTTGAGCCGGGCGAATTCCGGAAGCCCGTGCTGGCGCGCATTTCGCTTCGCTCAATGCGGGCGACACGCTGCGCGGCTAATCACTCTCCCGCCAGATGCCGAGCGCCTCCTGGCCGGGCCGGTCGGAGATCGAGAACAGCACTGACTCCGGCCCCGCCGTGTGCGCATAGTATTGCCACGACGGCGCAACGAAGACGTTGCCCGGGCTCCAGGTGAATTCCATGTCGCCAATGCGAGTTGCGCCTTCGCCCTCGACGCACACGAAAATAGTCCCGTCGGTGGCGCGATAACGCTCGCCCGCAAAGCCGGCCGGCAGGAGCGCAAGCTGCGCCCCCATCGTCGGCATCACCCAGGAACCGTTGGTCGGATTGGCGTAGCGCACCCGCGCGCCGTGCCGGCGGTCGACCGCGCCGGCTTTGTAAAGACGCCCCAGGATCGGCCGCGTCCGCGCGTAGGTGTAGTTGACGATGGGGCTGCTGCGCTTGCGCGACAGCGCCGCGTCCAACTGGGCCCCGTCGGGCAGCACCCCGGACGCGAAGAACGCGGCCGAGTCGCCGTCCGCCTGCCGCACCGTCTGGCTCTCCTCGTCCAGATGCTCGGCAAACATCGACTCGAAGAAGTTGACGGTCGGCAGGTCGAGCACGTCGAGCCAGATCATCGGCCTGTCACTCGTGTTGCCGTGGTCGTGCGTCGTCCAGTTGGCAGTCAAGACGAAGTCACCCGGCGACATGTAGGTGCGCTCGCCTTCAACCGAAGTATAGGCACCCTCACCCTCGATGATGAAGCGAATCGCAGACGCGGTGTGCCGGTGGGCCGGCGCGACCTCGCCCGGCATGATGAGCTGCAAGCCCGCATAGAGTGTCTGGGTGATGCGCGACTGGCCGCGCAGCGCCGGATTTTCCAAGACCAGCACACGCCGCTCCGCCTCCTTGGCGGAGATCAGCTCCGCCGACTCCATCACCATCGCGTTGACGTCTCGGAACCGCCAGATGGCCGGAGCACACCGGCTCCTCGGTTCGTTGGCGACGAGGTCGCGCAGCTTCTCCCACAGCGGCGCCATGTCGTATCTGGAAATCCGTTCATAATAGGCTTGTCTCGCCGCCTGCAGGTTATGCTTGGGGTCGGCCGCTTCTCGGACTGGCGCCATGTTATCCTCCAGGCTCCGCGTTTTGCGCCTTAACGCACCGCGACACGCCCACACAAAGACGCTACACACATGTCGCTGTGGCCTATATAGCGGCCGCTGGGCGACGCGAGAATAGGGCCGCGCAGCAGCCATGCTGGCTCGCGGCTTGCCAGCGAAGCTCTCGCCTCGCGAACCTGGGAGGCTCGGATGACTAGCGAAGCCGACGACTGTCGCGCCATCCGCGACTTGATTGAGAACTGGGCCATCTGGCGTGACGCGTTGATGTGGGCCCGCTTCCGCACCGTGTGGCATGATGACGGGCGCATGATGGCGACCTGGTTTCAGGGCACCGCGGATGAATTCATCAAGGTGAGTCAGGACGGCTACGAACGCGGGGTGCGCATCCTGCATTTCCTCGGCGGTTCATCGATCGACATTGCCGCTGCCCGCGCCATTGCCCAGACCAAGATGACCATTTCGCAGCGGGCAACCGTCGATGGCGTCGCCTGCGACGTGGTCTGCACCGGCCGATTCTACGACTTCTTCGAGAAGCGCAACGATCGCTGGGGGCTGGTGCTGCGTCAGCCGATTTATGAAAAGGACCGCCTCGACCCGATCGACCCGGCCGCCCGGCTCCAACTCGATCGGAATCTCCTCGAACAGTTTCCCGAAGGCTACCGCCACCTCGCCTATCTCCAGACTCGGATCGGCTACAAAGTGAAAACGGACATGCCGGGCCTGGACGGGCCGGAGGTCGCAGCGCTCTATCGACGCGGGGAGGATTGGCTGAAGGGGCACCCTTGAGGGAGTCCACGGGTAAGAAACGACCGGCAGAAGTTCGTAGCCCGAGGTTTCTGACGCTCAGCCCGGGTGGCGATCGCCAGCAACTGACTGGGACGGACCACCCAGCGACAACCGACCGCGGCTTGCATGCACGGCGAACAGTTCCTATGATGTAAAGTGGACTGTGGCGGGAACCTTCCTCAGCCCCCCAGCCCCGGGTTTCCGTCCAGGCCCTAAACCCCGCTTCGGCGGGGTTTAGCATGACTGGTTCTCCCATCTGGACGAGAATACTAATCAAATCATTGGCTTAGAATTCAACCACCGCCGCCTCCCGGCGACGGGTTGTTCCGCAGCCGCAAGTTCACCCAGGGTTAGCTGAAGGCCGTGGTTCAAGACCTACCCCGGGCGCGCTTCCTCAACTCTCTGGCAGGCAAGACAACACGCGCCAGGTCCGCGCGGCTTGTCCGAACGCCCGGTCTGCAACATTCCTGAGAAAGACGCGCCGCAAGGGCGCGTTACCCAGCCCTCACGGGGTTAGAAGACAGAATTGGCAGTTTTGTTTGGACAAACGCAAGAGACCAGAGTGCCGTCGTTAAAGAAAAGGTCTCGCCTCTTCTCACGCGCGGCCATGCGATCATCCATCGCCATGACCCGTTGACGATTCGCTGAAGGACCGGATCGGGGGCACAGCGCAGCTGGCCACCGTTCAATTCGACCGCGAGTCGCGCCAGGAGCGCTAATCGAGGCGGGTGGCCGCCACGGCCCAGAACGGCATGATCGCGGCGGAGCTGTCAATGCCCGTTGTCGCATGGCCCTTCGATGCGAAGTGGATCGCGTGGTGGCCCGGACCCGTTCCCGGGTCGAGCACTTCGCCCTTCAAGGCGCCATAGGCCACCAGCTGTCGGACCACCGGCTGCAGTTTGCCGATGTCCCACGGCGTCAGCGCGGGCAGCCCATCCAGCGACCGCTGGTCACGGTACAGCTCGTCGAAATCCTGCCCACCAACCTGATCTGCCATGCTCAGCACCTTGCGGCGATGACCGCGCTCACCGCGTCGTCTACAGCATGTCTAGCGTAGACGTAGACGGTTCCTGCGCATGGGGCGTATTTTTCATTTCACCGCGCATCACCGCTTCTCGTCCTCGACCGGATTGCGCAAGATACCGATTCCCTCGATCTCGATCTCGCAGACATCGCCTTGCCGCATCCAGGCCGGGGGCTTGCGGGCATGTCCAACACCCGAAGGCGTGCC
The DNA here is from genome assembly GCA_030043175.1 of Xanthobacteraceae bacterium. The sequence goes on from JASHYD010000132.1 coordinate 20,992, forward strand.
AGTGAGCAGGAGATCGCCCGGCTCGAGCGTGATACCCTGGCTCGCATAAGCGATAGTCTCGGCGACCGGAAACATCATGTTGGAGGTGTTGTCGGACTGCATGATCCTGCCATTGACCCGGCTTTCGATCTTAAGACCCTTGGCGCCCGGCGGCAGTTCGTCGGCCGTAATAACCCACGGCCCGACGCTGCCGCTGCTGTCGAAGTTCTTGCCCATGTGCCACTGCGTCGTATGGCGCTGGAATTCCCGGATCGACCCCTCATTGGCGCAGGTATAGCCGGCAACGCATGACAGCGCGTTGTCGTGCGTTGCGTGCTTGACGCGCTTGCCGATGACGGCGACGAGTTCGGCTTCGTAGTCGAACGTCTCGGAGGCGCACGGCCTGGTCAATGGATGCTGGTGCGGCACAACGGAATTGAGGCCGCGTGCAAACAGCGTCGGGAATTTCGGCATATTATCGGCATAGCGGCCTTCCCTGACGTGCTCCAGATAGTTGAGGCCAAGGCAGATGATCTTGCCGGGCCGCGCCACCGGCAGCGCGTAATTAAGCCCCGCAAGCGGCCGCCTGGCTGATGCCGGCGCACGGGAGGCACGATCGGCGAGCGGCTTGAGATCGCCGTCGTCGTGGCGGAGCACGGCAGCGAGATCATTCGGCAGCGCCGGATCGCCGGCCTGCAGATCGATCACCTGATCACGCTCGACTATGCCCAGCCGCAGTCCCGCGTCCGTGGTGAAGCCGACAATTTTCATGAGGAGATTTCCCGCGAATGATAGTGTGATAGATCAACGGGCGATGGCAGCTCCAACCTGTCACCCCGCCGAAAATCGAGCACTCAGTAACCATAATCCTGACGCGTGATCCAGGTGTCATGCCAATCCTCGCTCTCGAAAAAATCTCAAAGCGCTTTGGCGCCGTCGTTGTGGCGCACGAGATCGACCTCGCGCTCGATGACGGCGAGGCGCTCGGCATCATCGGGCCGAACGGCGCCGGCAAGACCACCCTGTTCGGCATTGCGACCGGCACGGTCGCGCCGGATGTCGGACGTGTCCTGCTGGCCGGGCACGACATTACGCGGCTGTCGCCGGACCGGCGTTGCCGACTGGGACTGGCGCGCTCATTCCAGATCCCGCAGCCCTTTGGCGGCATGACGGTGTTCGAGAACCTGGTCGTGGCGGCCGCGTTCGGACAAAACAAGCGCGAGCGCGACGTTTACGCCAGCTGCATCCAGATCGTCGAGCGCTGCGGCCTCGCCGCCAGGGCGAACCGGGTCGCCGGATCGCTGACCCTCATCGACCGCAAGAGGCTGGAGCTGGCGCGTGCGCTGGCGACAAAGCCGCGTGTCCTGCTGCTCGACGAGGTTGCGGGCGGGCTTACCGAGCACGAATGCGCAAGCCTCGTCGCACTTATCAATGACGTGCGGACAACAGGCGTATCCATCATCTGGATCGAGCACATTGTCCATGCCCTTGTGGCGGTGGTCGATCGGCTCGCCGTCCTGCATGCCGGCGCCATCATAGCGTCCGGGGAGCCCACTACCGTGATCCGCAGCCCGCAGGTCGCCGAGATCTATCTTGGGATCGCAGCCGATGCCTGAGCCGCTGCTTGAAGTGGACGGACTCGACGCCTTCTACGGCGATTTCCAGGCCCTGTTCGGCGTCTCGATGCGGGTCGCATCCGGCGCGATCGTCGCGGTTATCGGCGCCAATGGGGCGGGCAAGAGCACGCTCCTCAAAAGCATCGCCGGCCTGATGGGCGCGCAACCCGAGGCGATCCGCTTTGACGGCGTCGCGATTGGCGGCGGGCCCGCTTTTCGGACGGTGGCGCGCGGCATAGCGCTGGTGCCGGAAGGGCGGCGGCTGTTTCCCTCGCTCTCGGTCGAGGAAAATTTGCTGATCGGCGCTCAGCTCGGTCGTCCCGGCCCATGGACGCTCTCGCGCATTTATGAATTGTTCCCGGTTCTGGCCGAGCGGCGCACGCTACCTGCGACGGCACTGTCCGGAGGCCAGCAGCAGATGGTCGCCATCGGCCGCGCCCTGATGTCGAACCCAAAGCTCATCCTGTGCGACGAGATCAGCCTCGGCCTCGCCCCGATCGTGGTGCAGGACGTCTATGCGCGGCTGGCGTCGATCCGAAACGAAGGGGCCGCCCTCGTCATCGTCGAGCAGGATATCATGCAGGCGCTCGCGGTGAGCGATCACGTCTATTGCCTGCAGGAAGGCCGCGTCGCGCTCGCTGGCGCCGCCGGCACGCTGAGCCGGGAGGCGATCGCGGCGGCGTATTTCGGGCTGTAAGCCGTCGCCTGCTCCGGCGCATTGCCGGCGCCGGCCTGCCTCCTCAAGGATGCAAAATCTATGACCGAGTGGATAAACGTGATTGTCCAAGGCGTGCTTATCGGCGGGCTTTACGCCATGTTCGCGGCCGGGCTGTCGCTGATTTTCGGCATCATGCGGCTCGTCAACGTCGCCCACGGGGACTTCATCGTCCTCGCCGCCTACCTCGCGCTTGCCACGGCGACGACGCTTAAGCTCAATCCGATCCTCGCGTTGGTGATTGTAGCGCCGGTGATGGCGGGGCTTGGCTACGTCCTCCAGCGGTTTCTGCTCAACCGCACGCTCGGTGACGACCTGCTGCCGCCGCTGCTCGTCACCTTCGGACTCTCAGTGATCATCCAAAACGGTTTGCTTGAACTTTTCACGGCCGACAGCCGCAGGCTTCAGGCCGGTGCCATTGAGGTCGCCAGCATTCCGGTGATTGCGGGCATCTCGATGGGGGTGCTGCCGTTGTTGCAGTTCGCCCTCGCGGTCGCGGTAATCGGCGGCTTGCAGTTTGTATTCTACCGCACGGCGCTCGGGCGGGCCTTCCGCGCCACTTCCGACGATCAGGCCACGGCGCAGCTCATGGGGCTCGACAACCGTCATGTCTTCGCGCTGGGCATGGCACTGTCGCTCGCCGTCGTCGCGGTTGCCGGCGTGCTCATTGCCGTGCGCACCAACTTCGATCCCGCTATCGGACCGGCGCGGCTGATTTTCGGATTCGAGGCGGTGATCATCGGCGGCCTCGGCAGTTTATGGGGGACGCTCGTTGGGGGTATCCTGCTGGGGGTCGCCCAAGGTATCGGCGCTCGCATCGACCCCGGTTGGCAGATGCTTGCCGGGCATTTTGCGTTCCTCGTGGTCCTTGCGGTACGCCCCGAAGGGCTGTTTCCAAAGATACATTAGACCGTCAGCCGCATGCCCCCCCGCGCGCGCATCGCCTTCATGGACCGGTCGGGCCGCATCGGCCTCATCGCCTTTGCCAGTGCGCTCGCCGCCTTGGCTCTGGCGCCGTATTGGGGGAGCCGGCAGGACTTGCGACTGCTTGCCGAGATCTATGCGTATGTAGCGCTCGCGAGCGCCTGGAACTTGCTTGCCGGATATGCGGGTCTCGTTTCCGTAGGCCAGCACGCCTATGTGGGGCTCGGCGGGTACCTGTTGTTCGGTCTCACCATGCTTGCCGCAGTGCCGCCGCTGTGGGCGGTCCCGCTCGCCGGCATGCTGGCTGCCGCTGTCTCGATCCCGGTAGCGGCGCTGGTGTTCCGGCTGCGCGGACATTATTTCGCGATCGGCACCTGGGTGGTGGCGGAGGTTTTTCGCCTGCTCGCAGCGCAAGTGTCGGCGCTCGGCGGCGGCTCCGGCACCAGCCTGCCGGCCGGCATAGTCACCGCAATCGCCGCGACTCGCGAGACACGCGAATTCCTCGTTTACTGGACAGCGTTTGCTCTGGCCGTGTTGGTTCTCACTCTGGTTATCGCCCTCCTGCGCTCGCGTTATGGCCTTGCCCTCACGGCAATTCGCGACAACGAGATAGCCGCGCTGTCGCATGGCGTCGGCGTGCAGCGCGTCAAGTTCGTCGTCTACGTGACGACCGCGTTCTGTACCGCCATGGTTGGCGCCGTCATCTTTCTGCAGAAGCTGCGGATCTCGCCCGACGCGGCGTTCAGCATCAATGACTGGACCGCCTTCGTGATCTTCATCGCGGTGATTGGCGGCATCGGGCGGATTGAGGGCCCGATCGTCGGCACCGCGATCTTCTTCCTGCTGCGCCAGCTATTCGCCGACCTCGGCAGCCTTTACCTCATCATGCTCGGAGCGGTCGCGATCCTCATCATGCTCAAGGCACCGCGCGGCGTATGGGGACTTGTCGCGGATCGCTTCGCGCTGCAGATTTTCCCGCTGCAGCGCCGGCTCGTGCAAAAGATCGGCCGAGATATCAAGCAGGGAACCGGCGAGAGGACCCAATGAAGCAGACAAGCCGCTCGCGTTGCGTCATCGACTTCCACGCCCACCTGATGCTGCCGGAAATCTACGCCCTAACCGGCCCGCACACCATGTTCGTGAAATCCAATACCGATCCGACCATGAGCGAGGAGGCGAGGCAGGGCGTGCGCGAGCGCGAGGCCGTCTTGGTGTCGCGCATGTCGGACGTGACGGAGCGCATCGCGCGCATGGACGCCATGGGCGTCGATAGGCAGGTGCTGTCGTCGAGCCTCGTACAGCAGGTTACCTATTGGGCCGAGCCGCAGGACAGCGTGAAGATGGAGCGCATGCTCAACGACCACATGGCGGCTGTCGTCGCCGCCAACCCCAGCCGGCTGATCGGCCTCGGTGGCGTACCGCTCGCCGCGCCCGGGTTTGCGGTTGCGGAACTTAAGCGCTGCATGGGCGAACTCGGACTCGCCGGCGTCGGCATATCGACAACGGCGCGGGACATGGAACTGGGCGATGGCGCCCTGCGGCCGTTCTGGGAGAAGGCGGAAGAGCTCGGCGCCGTCGTCTACATCCACCCGGCCGGCAACACCGGCGCGCGTTTCGCCAAGTGGTACTTGTGGAACAGCATCGGGCAGGCCTTCGAGGAGGCGATGGCTATCGCCTCGCTGATGTACGAGGGCATTCTCGACGCCTTCCCGCAGCTCAAAATCTGCATTTCGCATGGCGGCGGCTACATGCCCTACTACATGGGCCGCATCGCCCGCAACTATGTCGAAAAGCCCGCCACCCGCGTCAACATGAGGAAAAGCCCGGCCGAATATCTGCGCATGCTCTATTACGACAGCTGCGTCTACCAGCGGGAGGTGCTGGAGGCCCTCGTCAAGCGCGTCGGCGCCGACCGGGTGCTGCTTGGCTCCGACTATCCGGTCGGTGAGCCCAAGCCGGTCGAGTTTGTGGAATCTTGTGCGCTGACGGCAGACGACAAACACAAGATCATCGGGGTGAATGCGGCGCAGTTGTTCGGGATACCTGTCGATGCTGGGGCTGACTTTCGCGAGGTCGTGGCACGCCCCGACCAGGTGGAGTAGAGATGGAACACGACGGCACGTCTAACAGGTTCCCACCTCAGGTATTTTCCCGACGCGCGTTGATCAGGCCGAACATTGCGGAACCGCGAGCCAACGTGATTGGCCCTACCTCGAAAATTTCTTGTACTTCAGCCGGTGCGGGATGACCGAATCCGTCCCCAGCCGCCGCATCTTGTCGGCCTCGTAATCCTGGAAATTTCCCTCGAACCATTCCGCGTGGCTATCGCCTTCGAAGGCCAGGATGTGGGTTGCGATACGGTCGAGGAACCAGCGATCGTGGCTGATGATGACCGCACAGCCGGCGAAATCCTCGAGCGCGTCTTCAAGCGCACGCAGAGTGTCGACGTCAAGATCGTTGGTGGGTTCGTCGAGGAGCAAGAGATTGGCGCCCGACTTGAGCATCTTGGCAAGGTGCACGCGGTTGCGCTCGCCGCCCGACAGCGTGCCCACCTTCTTTTGCTGATCCGCGCCCTTGAAGTTGAAGGCCGCACAGTAGGCGCGCGAATTGACCTCGCGCTTGCCGAGGGTGAGCATGTCGAGACCGCCGGAGATTTCCTCCCACACGGTCTTCTTGCCGTCGAGACTGTCGCGGGACTGGTCCACATAGCCGAGCTTCACCGAAGAGCCGATCTCGATTGCGCCGCGGTCGGGCTTGTCCTGACCGGTGATCATGCGAAAGAGTGTCGTCTTGCCCGCGCCGTTCGGTCCGATGATGCCCACGATACCACCGGGCGGCAGCTTGAAGGTGAGGTCATCGATCAGCAGATTGTCGCCAAATCCCTTCGAAAGACGGTCGATGTTCACCACGTTCTGACCGAGCCGCTCGGTCACCGGGATCACGATCTGAGCGGTTGTGGATCCCTTCTCGGAGGCTTTGGCGAGCAGTTCGTCGTAGCGCTGGTAACGCGCCTTGGACTTGGCCTGGCGGGCGCGCGGGCTCGCCGCGATCCATTCCTGCTCGCGAGCGAGGGTCTTCTGGCGGGATTCTTCTTCCCGACCCTCCTGCTCCAGTCGCTTCTGCTTCTGCACTAGCCACGAGGAATAGTTGCCTTGGTACGGGATGCCTCGACCTCGGTCGAGTTCCAGGATCCAGCCCGTCACATTGTCGAGGAAGTAGCGGTCGTGGGTGACGATCAGGATCGCGCCTGGATAGTTGCGCAGGTGGCCCTCGAGCCAGTTGACCGTCTCGGCGTCCAGATGGTTGGTGGGCTCGTCGAGCAGCAGCAGGTCAGGCTGCTCCAGCAGCAGCCGGCACAGCGCCACGCGGCGGCGCTCGCCGCCTGACAGCGTAGTGACAGCGGCCCCGTCGGGTGGACACACCAGCGCCTCCATGGCCTGGTCGATCTTGGAATCGAGATCCCACAGCCCCTTGGCCTCGATTTCGTCTTGCAGCCTGGTCATCTCGTCCGCGGTCTCGTCCGAATAGTTCATGGCGAGCTCGTTATAGCGGTCGAGGATCGCCCGGCTGGCGGCGACGCCCAACATGACGTTCTCGCGCACCGTCTTGGTGTCGTCGAGTTGCGGCTCCTGAGGCAGATAGCCGACGCGGGCGCCCTCCGCGACCCAGGCCTCGCCCATGAACTCCTTGTCAAGGCCGGCCATCACGCGCAGCAATGTCGATTTGCCGGAGCCGTTGATTCCGAGAACGCCGATCTTGGCATCCGGATAGAACGAAAGATTGATGTTCTCCAACACCTTGCGGTTACCCGGATAGGTCTTGGTAAGCCCTTGCATGTGATAGATGAATTGCCGGGCCATGGGCGGCGCGCCTCGTTAGGAATTTCGGGAATTGCCGTTGATGTAACGATACCGGCCGCAAAGGGCAAGCTTGCTCGCTGAAAACTGTAGTCCGGCTCTGGATTTTCCTTTCGAATCGGGCCGAATCCCAGCCGAGAGCCGACGACCAACATAAGACGATGGAAGTCGGGGCAATAATGCACGGATGGGTGGACTGTGATTGGTCGGCGGGCCGCCGTCCCTATCGGCGGGCCGCCTGATCTACAGCCCGAGCCCGACGGAGCGGGGATTTAAGAAGCCGGACCACGCGGCAGCGTCGGCGAGGCTGCGGAGTAGGCGCGGGTCGTGAGCGGGGCGCGGTGCTCGTTACTTGGGATCGGGACCCGCATTTCACTGCGGCCGGTAGAGGCCAGAGCGCACCGGGACGCGCAAGGCACAACCTCCACCCGGGTTGCCATAGTCTGAACTCCAGCCCTTTGCTCCCGCCCCGGTCCCTGGGCAACCCGGCAGGAGGATCTGCCCAGGACCACCGGTACTAGCCCATCAAGGCACTACGGAATGGGCCGGTCTTCGCGCTTCGGACCGGCGTTGGGTCGCCGACCGCATGAAACCCACCACCATTCCGCTCAGCGCACTGCCGGTGAGAAGGACGGTGGCGCCAAGGACAATCAAAGCTGCCAGCATCAATACGTTCGAATGGATTCCAACCACCGCCAGAATGCCGAGCACAACCGCAGCCAACCCGGCCACCAACTGGACCCCGGCCGAGCCCGCCGCCATCTCGCCGGCAAGCATTTCACCACCTTGGCCAGGATCGCCTTGACCAGGGAGGGCGCTCGATCTGCGCGCGGAACTCTGAATCATGTAAAGGCTCCGCACCGAATTGCTGCTCATCAGCAGCGCACCGCCAAACGCAATAATGGCGATGGCGTTCAGGACTTCAGTCTCGACGCCAATGAGAGCCAAAATCCCAAGTATAATTCCCGCTACCCCAACCAAAAACAAGCTCGAAAGGCTGCCAACGCCAGCGTTGTTCGACGTAGCACTTTCGCCCCCCGTGGGGAACATGATGCTCGCGTACTCCGAAAGCATGGTTCCACCTTGCACCAAGAGTGAAGCCCCAAACACAATCACCGCTACTGAGACCAGGACACCCCAATGCTCGCCCGTAAGCGCGATGATTGCGAGGACAATTGTGGCGATGCCGCCGATCGCGTCGACTAGCCCGCCATAGGCCGCGGCGTCGGCTGTTGCCGGCGCTGACGATCTTTCAGAAGTCTCAGGATAGGACGAGCTCATAACATAATCTCCTCTTAAGATGCCCGCCGGCGAACTCTTTCATACATCCGAATGGCCGGCTTGCTCGCGTGCACTAACTGCCTGTAGGAAAAATACGCGGTAGGTCCCCGGGTTCCTGCCCTGCGACTTTCTGCACAACCGCGGCTTAGCGCCTGAGGCCTTTTGCGAGGCCCCCTGCACAGGTGTCCAAAGATCCTGCTTTTCAAATTGATTACCGCCTAAGGATCCTTTGGCGGATCAGGCGTACCGATGCGCGCTCAGCCATTCACCCCGTTTGAGACACACCGGCCCCACCCGGAAGTCTAGAGCGTAAAGTCCAGGGGCCGTACGATGATGGCGATGTGTCGGTGCCACGGCACATCGCCATTGCTTGACCGTGAACCCGCGTGCCCCCGATACGCGGAGATGCCCCTCACCCGACGTAATCGGCCCGCTTTTGCGCTTCGGCTTCCACGTTGGTCAGTGGCTGCGCCGGGAGCTGCAACACGGTCGCGAGCTGTCCCTCTGGAAGGCTCGTGAGCAGGACGGTATGGCCGTCAGGGAACTCCACCGAATCGTGATGCGTACTGGGCGCTTGCTTGTTGACCTGTCGGAAAATCGCTGTCGCGTACCTGACGCTGCGCCGCGGCCAACCGAAGAAACTGCGGTGAGTGATCGAGATTCCCTCCGGAAACGCGATTTCGGTTCCCGGCAGAAGGCAAACCGCCGTTTCGAGGCATTCCGACGACGCGAAGCCTCGCGTTCCGGTGCCGAAATTGTGCGTGACGAGAGTATCGCCGACGACAGCGGGGCGGGATGCTACGTTTTGTAGACTGTAGTCGCACATCGTTCATCTCCTGCGTTCGCATTTGCAAGCCCACAGGGACATACGGTGGACGGGGAGATTGTTCCGAAGTTCGGCCACTTAGCGGTGCGTCTCTTTCGCGCGGAAGCGTTTTGTCGACGTCACGCCAAACAAAGTTTCCTTCGATCGACGTCGCACTCCCGATACACGCTTGTCGGCGCCATCGCATTTGTGCCAAAGCTGCCCGATCCGGTACCTCGCGCAAGCGAGGAGGTAGGCGACGCCGGGTCGGACCGGGCGTCAAAACGAGGGGGGTGGGATGCCGTATCGCTGTGCGGTGCTCGACGATTACCAGAACGTAGCGCTGAAGTTTGCGGAATGGGAACAGGTCGCGGCGGACGTCGAGGTCGCGGTATTCAACCGGCCGATGAGCGGGCCAGACGAAGTCCATCGCGCTCTGCGGGACTTTGGTATTGTCTGCATGATGCGCGAGCGCACGCCGTTCCGCCGCAACACCATTGAAGCGCTGCCCAATCTCAAGCTGCTCATCACCACCGGTGCGCGCAATGCCTCAATCGACATGGCGGCGGCGGCTGAGCGCGGCATCACCGTGTGCGGCACCGGCTCGTTCGGCAATCCGACAACGGGCATCGCCTTCGGCCTCATTCTGGAGCTGACCCGGCGGATCGGCTACGAGCATGCGCGGCTCAAGCGCGGCGAGCTCTGGCAGACCACGCTTGGACCGGATATCGAAGGCAAGACGCTCGGCATCATCGGTCTCGGCAAGCTCGGCCTACGCGTTGCCGGCGTTGCCAAAGCGTTCGGCATGAGGGTGATCGCCTGGAGTCCTAATCTTACGCCGGAAAAGTGCCGGGAGGCCGGCGTCGAATACGCCACCAAGGACGACCTCTTCTGCAACGCCGATATTGTCACCATCCACGTCCAGCTTGGCGACCGCTCGCGCGGGCTGGTGACGGCAAAGGAATTCGGCTTGATGAAGCCGACCGCATACATCATCAACACCGCCCGCGGGCCAATCATCGACGAAAAGGCGCTCATCGCC
>JASHYD010001248.1 GCA_030043175.1 Xanthobacteraceae bacterium
CCGGCGGTGAGGCCACGGTGGGGGAACCCCAGCAAGTAGTAGTAGTGGCCGATTCCTATCGACGCCCGCGCTCTAGACATTGGGAAGCCCCCAGACGAACAACGGTCGATGCGGTAACCAACCCGCGAATAAGAGTCTGATCAACCGTCGTCTGAAGCCTCATCGCCGGCTCTGTGCACTCGATCGGAAGCAAACCCCTGTGGCCAGGGAGAATCGTTTGTTGCCCGGCCGGTGCACTCGGTCGGAAGCAAACCCTGTGGCCAGGGAGGGTCGTTTGCTGCCCGGCCGTCGTTGACAACGGACATAAGAGCTAGCTACGTTCAATCGGCTGACTGAGTTGGCCGCAGCGCCCGCCCAGGCACCGCAGCCCGTGGTGAGCCACCCACCACCCCACACGCCGTCAGCCAGCTCCGGTAGAATCGGCCTACTCGCCGTTTTCGCTGGCCGTCTTGCCCGTTTTCGGATTGACGAAATGGACCAACCCACACACGAGGCAGGCGACGCCCACAAAGACATCGTCAGCTCCTTCGGACTTGTCGTCGTCTGGACCCCAACCTTGCACACGGTAACCCGTATAGGGGCAGCGGTAGATGAATGGCGGCATCGAGCATTGTGGCTGGTTGTTGGCTGGCGTTCGGTCTTGCGCACTGTCTTTGCACGAAAAATAGATAGCAAGTTTGATCGCGATCAAACTTTGCCGTGGCACCCGTACCTACCTCCGCACTCCATCTGCCCGCACCCAAAGGGAAAGGGGGCAGGCTGCCATGGTCAACCACTGCCTCGGACAACCGACCCCCTCAGTGCAACGTCTCGCAAGGGCCCGCCAACGCAGCGAAGGCGACCCTCCGGGCCGGAACGGGAAGTTCCCAGCTCGCGCCGCGACTTCGCGGAACATGCTCATGTGTTTCGGGAAGGGGATGAGGCTCGACGCATTTACCAAATCGTCAATGGTGCGGTTATGCTCTACAAGCTACTGCCGGATGGGCGCCGCCAAATCGTAGAGTTGATCGGTGCGGGCGGTGTATTCGGCATTTCATCCCTCCCCATCTATGAATGTTCCGCTGAAACCCTCGTTGCCAGCCAGGCGATCTCGTATGACTGCGCCGTGGTGCAGCAGTCGCGCGAGCTTTCCGGCCGTCTGAACGCTCGGCTCCACGCTCAATTCTGCGCCATGCACGATCACGCCATGTTGCTGTGGCGAAAATCCGCGCTTGAACGCATTGCGAGCTTCGTTGTGCATTGCTTGCCGGGCGTGGCGGGTTCAATTGTCCGGGGCCCGGGGTGACGACGATTCAGCCGATGTCCAGCTTGGCATGACACGCCAGGAAATTGCTGATGGTCTAACCATCGAGACGGTGTCGCGCACATTTTCTGAATTGCAGCGGCGCGGGATTGTGATGATCGACAAGCGAGAGCACTTGCACGTCAATGACGTCTGCAAGATGTGTCGGCTGAGCGGCACTCATTGAGCTCAGGGCGTGTAGGAACCCGAGTCACTGGCCGGGTTCACGGAACGCCTCCGTCAATTCTTAAAACACTGCTCTATCCGAAACCCGGCGAATAGGCGACTGTCATGGCTCGTTGCCGCGGCCGTTACGTAAGCCCGGCCGAAAGCTTATCGGCAAAGCATCCGAGTCCAATGGTGAACGCCGAATTGCCTTTGTTGGCGACACCGAGGTCGGCGTATTCAAGGAGGGTGGGCAATTCTACGCCTATAGCAATTACTGCCTTCATCAGGCAGCCCGGCCTGCGAGGCATGATCATCGCGAAAATCGAAGAGCGGATCATGCCCGATCGCAGGTCGAATATAAGACTCTGCTTCTCGGATACCAACTTCAATTTCGTGTGCCCGTGGCACGGCTACGAATACGATATCAAGACTGGGGAATACATTTCCGATCGCAGGCTGAAGCTGCCAGCTCAAGCCGCATGCCGATGAACAGCAGGCCGCCGATCACGCCAGCCACTATCGCGAACACCAGGTACATCGTGCCGATATCCTTATGGTTGGTCGAATAGACGAAACGTCGCCAGCCATGGGAGTCTCGTGCATCGCGGCATCGGTCACCGGCACGTTCATCTTGAATTCCTCGGAATTAAATGACAAAGGCATAACCCAGTCCCGCGGAGACGAATCGGGAGCGCCTCCGCCCCGCAAGCTGCAGTCCCGGCATTGGTCCCAAATTGTTCAATTCGCGCGCGCACCTGGAGTGTGGAAATGCAAAAGGGGCGTAGCAGGCAAAAAATCACGGATCGATAAAGTTCTCTTCAAGTCAATGACTGGCGATCAGAGCGGCCAAACTAGGAAGAGCCAATCCACCGTCCCCCCCACGCTACGCCAAACCACAGACCCAACGATGTGAGCGCCGTGAGTCGGCCCAGGGCCGGTCGATCCCAAGTCAAGCCAGTTCGTGCCACGCGTCGGCGAACCGTGAACGTAAAAAGTAGCACCAGGAACAGCGCAATCATCTTCACCCAGAACGCAAAGCTGTAATAGCACTTGATTGATTGGCAAAGGAACAATGGAATGCCAGTTGCGAACATCAGGGTCACGCCGCCAAGCAACCAAGGTTCGACGTCTGCCGAGCTCCGCGACCGGCTGTTTGCTCAAGCCCAAGCCGAAAAGGCGCAAATCCACCATCAACGTGGCCCCCGCCGTCAATCCAAGACCCAAGAGGTGGAAGGCCTCGATCACAGGGAAGAGTCAGGTCGAATTCCGGATCCCCACGCCGATCGGCGTTAGGCAGCACCACTCAAAGAATGGCAGCAAAGACATTAGCATCCCTTGCGGTAGATGTGCATCATTGAGGCTGCCCTTGCCACGCTCAACTCAGCATAAGTCAAGAGCGATTGCACTAAGTCTGGTGCAGGTCGCGCGTTTGACGCTCGGCCCACCACAAAACCATCGCAAACCCAACAAACGCGATGGTAACGGCGGTGACTACAAAAACGCTTTCGAGTGGCATGATTATCTCCTTATCTCCTGTAAGAGCATAATCATGGCCGCGCCGGGAGGCGCATCCTTGATCTAAGTCAAAACCCTTCCGGTGAATTATCTATTTGTATACCGGTGCGTAATTTCGTATACATAACGCATGTCGAAAATACCCCTCTCGAACCGCAAACTTGAGATAGTTGCGCAGCAACTCGCTAAAGGCTCAACGGCGGCGGAGGCGTCGATCGCCGCGGGCTATCGAACCAACGGTGCTGCGTTTGCAGCAAACTGTCGGCAGCGGGCGAATTATCCCGAAGTCAAATCTCGCGTCGCGTCGCTGCAAGCTAAAGCTGCTGAAAGGCTGAGCGTAGACCTCGCTTGGATCTACGAGCGCCTCGTTGAAATCGCCAGCCGGGCTCCCTACAACGAGGAGATCAAAACGAGCGATAAATTGCGGGCGCTTGACATGCTGATTCGGCTTGGCGGGTATTATGCGCCGGAAAAAAAGGTTGTGGCCAACGCCGATAGCAAGGCGGTGCGCCTTACCTCGATTTTTGACGCCGAACAGCTCAAGACCCGGATGACGGTGGTCGAGCTGCTCCAGGTGATAAACGATGAGAGCTTATCGCCCCAGCTCCGCTTAGAGGCGGCCAAGGCAGCCTTGCCGTTCTGTCAGGACGACGAAACCGCTACCGGCGACGATGAGGCGAGATGATGGCACGTAAACCCGGGGGGCGGAAAAAGGTCACCGCAAACGTCGCGCCTTAGCGCGTCGAT
>JASHYD010001249.1 GCA_030043175.1 Xanthobacteraceae bacterium
AATCCACCCGACTGGCGCCGCCACAGCGCCGCATAGTGGCCGCCGGCGCGCAACAGCTCCTGGTGCGTCCCCTGCTCAACGATATGACCGTGGTCGAGAATGACGAGCCGGTCCATGCGGGCAATGGTGGAGAGCCGATGCGCGATGGCGATCACGGTCTTACCCGCCATCAAGGTATCGAGGCTCGCCTGGATCGCGCCCTCGACCTCGCTGTCGAGTGCCGACGTCGCCTCGTCCAGTATCAGGATCGGAGCGTTCTTGAGAATGACGCGCGCGATCGCGATGCGTTGGCGCTGACCGCCGGAAAGCTTCACCCCTCGCTCGCCGACTTGGGAGTCATAGCCACGCCGGCCGCGCCAATCCTCCAGATCCACAATGAACTCGTGTGCATGGGCGAGCCGAGCGGCTGCGATGATCTCGGCGTCGCTCGCTTCCGGCCGGCCATAGCGGATGTTCTCGCGGATCGAGCGGTGCAGCAACGAGGTATCCTGCGTCACGACCGAGATCTGCGACCGCAGGCTTTCCTGGGTTGCGAGAGCTACATCCTGTCCGTCGATCAGGATGCGGCCATCCTCGAGGTCGAAGAAGCGCAACAGGAGGTTGACGAGGGTCGACTTTCCGGCGCCGGAACGGCCGACCAGCCCGATGCGATCGCCCGGTTTTACCTTCAAGCTCAATCCGTCGATCAGGCCGCTCTCGCGGCCGTAGCCGAACCGCACGTCCTCGAACGTGATCTCGCCGCGGGTCACGTTCAGTTCCTTCGCGTCCGGCCGGTCGGTGAGCCCGATGGGCCGCGCGATCGTCATCATGCCTTCTTGGACGACGCCGATATTCTCGAAGATTTCGGTTACCCGCAGCGCCACCCAGCCGGCGATGCTGATGATCTGCCACGACAGCGGCAGCGCCATCGCCACGGTGCCGACCGCGACCTTGCCGTGCATCCATAGCGCAATCGCAATGGCGCCGGTGCCGGTCACCAGAATAGCGTTGAGCGTGGTCAGGCTGAAACCGAAAAGCGTGTTGAGCCGCAGCGAGGCGTAGAAAAGTCCGGTGTGTTCCTCTACGGCGTCGCGCACATAGGCATCTTCGCGGTGCGCCCGCGCGAACAGCTTCACGGTGAGGATATTTGTGTAGGTATCGACGATGCGTCCCGTCAGCATCGAGCGCGCCTCTGAGACCCGCTTGGAGCGGTCACGCATGTGCGGGACGAATGCGCGCAGGAGCACGAGATAGCTTGCGAACCACACGGAGATCGGCAGCGCCAGCCAGGCGTCCGCGGACGCCAGCAGGATTAGTGCGCTCGTGCCGTAAACCAGGATGTACCAGACGCCGGTAATGAGGGCGACGAGCGATTCGCGCACCGCCGGTCCCGTCTGCAGCACCCGCGTAGCGATGCGGCCGGCGAAATCGTTCTGGAAGAACGCCCACGACTGGCGCGCCACATACCAGTGGTTCTGCCAGCGGATCATGTTGGAGACGTTGGCTGCAATCGCCTGATTGGCGACGAGGTTCTGGCCCGTCTGCGCCAACGGGCGCACAAACAGCAGCACCGCCGCCATGCCGAGCAGGGTCTGCCACGACTCCTCCCACAACCGCGCCGGATCGCTCGACGTCACCAGGCTGACGACCCGGCCCATGAACACCGGGATCATGGAATCGAGCGTCGCAACGAGGAAGCCCATGAAGAACAGCGCCACGAACAAGCGCTTGGCTTGACGGGCGAAATGCCAATAGAACGCGACCAGCCCCGCGGGCGGTTCGGGCCGAGGGGGCTGGGCCGTGGGATCAAGCACCTTTTCAAACAAGCGAAACATGGCGTTCACAACAAGAAATTGCACCCCGGCACGCGGAGGCTGCCGTGGTGAATTGTCATTTCCTTGATGGATGGCTACGTCTACACCCGCATCATGACCGCGGCAAGGCCGACATCCCGCCCGCTTGCGCTTTTGTGACGTTGTCAATGTTGGAGCGGCGCACAAGCGGTGTCCTGCCGGCTGGAGGGCGACCCTCGCGGTCGCCCTCCCCCGGCGTTATCAATGGGGCACGATCGGGCCATCGTAGAACTTCCGTGCGTTCCGCCGGCGACAGGCGGCCACACGGATCGCCCATTGGTCGTAAGCCGAGCCTCGACGATCGCCGAGAACTCCTCGCTTCGCCACGAGCAAGGCCAGTCGCATGCTCGCCCGTCTCTCCGTCTCTCCGCTTGCGGGAGAAAATTCGCGTCACGCAAATTCTCAGGGGCCCACCACCGACTCTGTAGCGCGTGGGGGGTCACGCCAAAGCCCCGTGTCCAATCTCTCATCCCGCAAGTCGGAAAGAGAGCGCAACACCGCCGGTCGGCGTGCAAACGTCCTGCCTCACAAGGGCGAGAGAATCTTCACAGCCGATGTTGGCCGGTAGGGGTCCCTAAACCGTCTTCAGGGATGGAACAGCCGTGGCGGTTCCCGACACTGCTGGATTGCGAGTTTTGACAGCAAGGGGCGGCGCCGGAGAGCCACGCTTGCGGGTCCATGATCGCGCCGAAAACGTCGCGATATAGTTAATAAGCCGCGATATGGTTAATGAGCCGCGATATGGTTAATACCATCTGATTCGCCATTCGCTCGATGATTTAGCAATGGACCGACCGAGGCATGATTCGGAACTTTTATACTAAACCCATGTCGGATAAGCGGTTTTAGGTTTATCGCAAGAGCTTGCCGGGGGGCCGGCCATCGCCGGTGGATCGGCGCCTGCATAGGGGATTTTCGGCCTGCGCCGGTATGCGACGCAAAACCCAGGCAATGAACTCTTTCAACTTTGCGGTTTTGAATTAGGATGGTGCCTTATCCAGCCTCAATCGCTGAGGAGGAGCCGTGGCGTTAAGGCCGCAACCGCCGGTACCGCGATCTGTACCGCAATTTTTTGAGCCACCAGTTGCTCCCGAGCCTCTGCGCCGGTTGTGGACGGGTGTCTCAGCTGCGGTGTTGCTGATTTTCGCGGCGCTGGACAGGGTATTTAAGGAGATTGCGGCGCGATGGCGTGGCATCGTGCTGGCGCATATTTTTTTCCTCACCCTTTGGCTCGCTGTCCAGGTTTTCTTTTTTGCCTCGGGTGCATATTGGTGTTTCCCCAACGAAGGTTCTAAACTGGTCGAGTGGTTTTCGAAATACTTTCCTCAAGTTGCGAGATGTGGGCCACCCGTGGCGTCGCATGGCGTCCCGGCGTCGCCCACCATCGCGGTTTCCTCGTTTGGTTCGGCAAAGGCTGCGTCTCTCAGTTCGGCCTCGTCCGAGGGTGCATCAACCTCGTCCCCCGCTGCACCAGCAGCGTCATCCCCGTCTTCGCCATCGCTCTTCTCGCCGCTTTCCCCGACTGCCTCAGCCGCCGGTCCGGCACCAGTCTGGTCCAGCAAATCGATTGCGAACTGCTGGCGCAATCGCTCTGTCGGCAGCGGCAGCTGTTATGGGAGCGCAGAAGCCCGCCGGAAGCGCTCTCGCTATCCGACCTATCCGTGCCGCCGACCCTCTGAGTGCGGATGGAATGCGAGTTGATCCGGCGGGTTCGGTGCGCCGGCGAATTAGCCGTCCTGCCGCCGCCGCAACGATTCAACCCGGCTCTTGGCCTCGCGGATGAGCTGCCAAATCTGGTAGGACGTCGCCGGCATCTTTACGTCGCGCACGCCGAAATCCCGCAGC
>JASHYD010001250.1 GCA_030043175.1 Xanthobacteraceae bacterium
ACGGGCCGGACCGGATAATCCTCAGCGAGGGCGACGCGCGGAAAAAGCGGGACCGAAACGACAGCCATGCGTAGGAGTTTGCGCCGCGAAAGTCTCATGTCCTGCGCCAGTCGCAAATTGGCCCCTTAGCCCGAAGGCATTCGAGCCTCCCCAATTTGTAAGCCCACGCCGGATGACGGACAAGGTGGAATCCGCAGCCTCCTCAGTCGGGCCGGGTATTTCGGTATAGGCCCGCGAGTTGTCGAGCTTCGATCTTGGGTTGGACCATTCAGAGCAACGTCTCACGTTGGCCCCACCCGGACCGAAGGACCGGCGCAAGCCACCGGCGGCCAATTGGGCATCAGCGGGCCTGCCGCCCGACCAAGACCAACAGTCAGTTGTCGCCTATTGACACGCTTGGCCGCTTTCGTCTCCCACCACTGTATGAAGAGCCGGAGAGCGGAAGCAGCCAAATCGCCGCCCCCAATCGGGCCGGAGGCGTAGGGCGAAAACAAATACCCTCCCAAGGTTTTTTCCAAGGGAGGGTTTTGGCTGCCGAAGGGGCCGGCAGAAAGTAGGATTACGTTACAAACAATGGGTGTTGCAGAACTGCCGGCCGCCGATCCACTGACACGTGGTCGTGCAGCTGCCTGCAAGTTTCTGGCGAAGCAAAGACGGCTGCTTGATGATATCGATGGTGCTGGGCTTGGGCGCCGAAGGCGCAGCCTGAGACTGCGGCGTAGCAACGCCAGTAGCGTTGGCCTCTGCAGCAGCGATGAAGCAAACGGCGGTGAGCAGAGAGGCGACGATACGCATAGACACCCTCCGTAGTGCGACGGCACCGTGCCGCCGGGGACTGAGGGCTATCTCGCGAACGCCTTGCTAGTCGATGAGTCAGGTTAGTCGAACACTACGCAACCATTATAACGTGAGTCAAAATGCCCGTGTTATCGACCTCGCACCGTAACGACCACGACAGGTCGGCTGATATGCAATGAGCCGCGATGATTGACGCCGACCCTTGGTCCGGTCGGGCCGCTGTCGGCCATTCTCTGCGGTTTTGCACCACGCGAAATCAGGTGTAACATTCAATGTTGAGCGGGCAACAGATTATTTAGCCGGTGCTCGCATTTACCTTCCACCACTGCTGCCGCTCGGCTGACGAGCTGCAGAAACATCTGGGGAGGTACGCCGTGTTTTACCGAAAAGTGATCTGTGCAATTGGAGTTGCCGGCGCTGTTATGATGATCTGCAACGGCCTCACAGCGGCTGACCGAGCGAGATACCCGGAATGGAGGGGCGCGTGGCAGACTTGGGTGCCCCCGGTCTCTATTGTTTCCCCGTCCGGTCTGCGCACGGCTGGCGGCCAGCCGTCGTTCGACCAGACCAAGCCGTGGGGAGGCGGACAGGAAGCCCCGCTCACTCCGGAGTATCAAAAGGTTCTGGAGGACAGCATTGCCGACCAGGCGAGGGGCGGTCAGGGCAACAATTTTGACCGCGCCCGCTGCATGCACACTGGCATGCCGCATATGATGACATTTGGGCCGCTGGAATTTATTGTCACGCCGGAAACCACCTATATTTTGACGCTCGACAGTCCGTACCGTCGTCGCATCTTCACAGACGGACGCGATTGGCCCGAGGAAATTGTTCCGACGTATGCGGGCTACTCGATCGGGCGATGGCTCGATGAGGACGGCGACGGCCTCTATGAGGTGCTCGAAGTCGAAACGCGCGGTTTCAAAGGCCCCCGCGTCTACGATGCCTCCGGCCTGCCCCTCCATTTCGACAATCAGTCCATTTTCAAAGAACGGATTTTCCTGGATAAGGCCGATCCAAAAGTCATTCACGACGAAGTCACCGTGATCGACCATGCCTTGACGCGACCCTGGACCGTGGACAAAAGATATGTGCACGATCCAAATCTGCGTCCCGACTGGGAGGAGCTCAATTGTGCCGAAGGAGGGGGGTTGGCCGCCATCGGTAAAGAGATTTATTATCTTTCCGGTGACGGGCTGCTGATACCCGCCAAAAAAGACCAGCCGCCGCCGGATTTGCGGTATTTCAAGCAGGGGACGAAGTGAAGGCAAGACGTTAAGCGGCAGATTTTCACAACGCGCACGTCGCAAACGTTCGGCTGTGGCTACGGCCCCACCGACAGCGGCTGTGCCTTCGACAGCGGAAGGGCCGGCCGGGGTGTTGAGGCGTGGCCGGCCGCGCGTTGTCAGGACATGCCCCGCCAGACTCCACAGGAGAGTCGCTGAGAGTCGTTTCGCGTCCCGCTGGGTAGGTGGCCGCCAGCCTCCAAAACGCACCGGTGAGTCCCTAGGAGTCTGTGGGGCCATTTGGGGCGGCTAGTAGGGGACGCCTTTCCTGGACGCTGCGTTGGTGGCCTCAGGGACTATGAGTACTCCTCCCCGTGCGATGATCCGAGAAACCTGACGGCCGCGGAATTGGGTCTCATTTTTTCCGCGGCCCCCCCCTGCCTTTCTGCTGCAACGATTTCAAAAGTGCCACTAATCTCCGCTGCTGCTCCTGGATTGATAGCACCGGTGTGCCGTCCCGAATACGGAGCATTGTACGCTGTTCGAATTATCTACCCAGCGTCTTCTCGATCGCCGCAATAGTCGCACGCGATTCCGCAGACAGAGTGACCCCGCCCGGCGTCAGCCCCGCATCCATATGACGTTTCGCGAACTTCCGGAACGTCTCATCATCCGACGCACGCAGGCATGACTCCAGGACGCGACGTGCGTCCTCGTCATGCGTCCCCGCCGCCTGGCTAGTGACCAACATCCAATAGGCGTTCATTCTCGGCGCGAGAAACCGCAACCGCCGACTCAAAAGAGAGCGGACGGCATCGGTGCGTGCGCTGCGCCAGGACGTACAGACGGCAAAAAGGCAAATCGCGCGCTGGCAAAACGGATGCGGCCGAGGCATAAGCCGCGATCATTTCATCGAGCGGACCAAGCTCTCCGAGCGCCCGAATTTCAAGCCATTTCAAGGCAGACATAACGACGCCTGCGCTGCGAGGCGAATTGTTCGGGTGTCGCTTGCAGTGCCAACCTGCGATAGTTGGCGACTTTTTGGTCGATCGATCCGAGGGCTTGTATGTCCCGAAGGGATGACGCAAAGCGAAATTGCCTGGAAGGATGAAAAAAGTAGGCCAGGCGTGCATAGAAGACCGCAGCCAGGTCATATCCGGCGGAAGCACGACGGAGCGCGAGGTGAAGCAGCAGGTTCGGCGTAAAGACAAATAATGAGAGAGCAGTCCCCACGATGTAGCCCGACCACTGCGGCACCCAAAGCACGGCGGCAATTCCTGCAGCCAGTATACAAACGTGAACGCTGATCCACGTTTTCCGATCCGGCCTTTGGCTTTTGGCGAAAGAGAAAGTGGCGACCAAGGACAAGAACATGAATGTGCTTGCCGCCGAGGTCTGAACGCTGAAAACGTGGCGTGCGTGCAGCAGAGCGTACACGGATGACACCGCGAGGGCGAAGATGATGAGCCACCACAATAATCGGATGATCGATTTGACCAGCAATGCAATTTCGTAGCGACAGGCGGCAAGGACAGATTGGATGTTCATGTGGTCATTCGTTCGAGTTCGTGGCTCACCGCGGTCAACTTCATCGCGACGGCCAAGTTCTCCCGCGTGGTTGGCCGGGTGCCATTCGCGAGCAAAGCTATAACACGCCCGCCAGCCTAAATCGTCTCCGGTCGCGGTTCGCGTGTGATTGCGCCATGTTACGCGGAGAATGCCCGTCGCCTCGCCAAGCCGAATTATTCCGAGTCTCCTGCCGTCGGATTTCAGGAGGCCTGTCGCGGTCTGCGCCACGTCGCAGAAGCGGATTTCGGGGGCTCAACCGGGGTCGCCGACAAGCAGGCGGAGATGCCCCGCCACACTCGTAGAAGTCCCTGGGGCCATTTAGGTCGGTCTAGGTCTGGTCTAGGTCCCGGGCCTCCGGCAAGGCCCGGCTATCGCAGGCAACTCGGGCAAAGTCCCGAAGGGCGACCATCCCCTAAACCCCCGCGGGGTCCGTTGGGCAGACGGAGGCCAAGATCAAGCGATCAAGCGTGGGGCTTCGTCGATTGGTAATTCCCAATTGGTCGCCCACATCCGGATCGTGATGGCGGGCTTACGCTTCATATCGTGGGGTCCCACCTCTCGGGTTTGAGGGGCCTACCCCTCGTTTTTTGGCCCGTGCAGCCCATTGAGTTCATTGGATATTCCGCCTGCTTAATTTGCGGAGTGGGACTATGCATCTCCGCAGCGCCTCGGCGCCTTCGGAGGCTTCTTGGCGGGGGTAGGTGAGGTGCACCTGCTCAATGCTCCTGCCGTGATCGCAGTATGATCGCTCAATCGATTTCATAACGAGGGAACCGCCGTAACGCATTCGCCATATCTTCCAACGTCGGGGCGCCATAAGCCCTCCCCTCTGTTGGAGGCGCGTGGCCCGTGATGGCATCTGACACGCGGTCGGAAATCCCGTGTCGGTCGGCGATCTGCTTGAATGTGTGGCGCCAGCCGTGAGTGGGGCTTGCTTCCTTGTCGGCAACGCCTATGGAGCGGACCCACTCCCCAAGACGGTTACGCGCTTGAACAGCCCGTGAGCGCTTGGGGTTCGTGATGTCTCTCGTGGATACCTCCTGGTCGGCGTAATAAAATAATGGCCCGTTGTCTTTCGACTTGACGAAGTCGAGGAAACCCTGAGCGATCAGGTGTTCATGCAAAGGAACCGTCCTCGCCTGTCGGGTCTTGATTGGCCCTGCATCAGGTGTGATACGGAGGGCCTTGGTGCCGTCCCGCTCAATTACGTCATGACTGCGTAGCTGCGTGATCTCGCCGGCCCGTGCTCCAGAATACGCGCAAATCCAAGGCACCCAACGGCGTGTGGCCATTGCGGGCGTTGTAGTGTCCTTGATTGCGCTGGCGTTGCTCAAGATCAGCTGCATCTCGTCGGTCCTGAAGGCTTGCGTCTCACGATGCCGCGCCTTCCTCGGAACCAGCACTGAGCAATCCACGAACGGATTTCGAGCAATTAATCGCTGTTTGACAGCCCATGTGCAGACCGCCTTGATGGCGGTGACCCAGACATCACCGTGAATGCGCTGCGCCTCTTCGTGACGAGAGCCATGACCCATTGTTGGGCTTCATCATCGGACAACGCGTCGATGTCACGGACGGCAAGGTGAGCGTCTAACGTGGTGAAAACGACCCGCCAGCGACCCACAGTGCCGACAGCAAGACCAGCGGCGGGAATATAACCCTCGAATAGCTGCATAGCGGTCTTGCCGGGTCGAGGCGCTACGGGGGATGTCGCCTTGCGTACTCCGGCAGCGTTTGAATGGTACGGAATCCCGTTGCTCGACGAGATTCGTTCCTTCTCATCCGGCTTTCGAGCGCCGAGGTCGCCGCACCCGGGGTCGCCCCACATGGGCAGCCACGAGCATACGCCCCCGCCGCGTTGACGCCAGCGCGAGGGATCGTGACCGGGCTTGTGGCCCTTCAGGGCTGCGATTGGCACGGTAATTGCCGGCTAAGCCGCTGGGCCAGCGTTTTCCTCGCGCAGCCTTTTGCCTGGAACTGCCCCAAAGGATCACGAGAACAGGACGATCGTTGAGGATCCTCGGCCTCAGATTTCTTGTTGGAGGATTTTCCTATGTCATTTCGGCGTATCGCATTTCTCATTTGGCTGACCGTGGTGGCAGCGGCCGGGGTCACTATAGCTATCGACTATTCCTGTGAAAAATGCCGCGCCTACGAATACGTATCGGATAGTTTGCGACATCCCAGGGCTGGATCGTCCCATGCTCACGAACCGCAAGAGCGTCTTCATCATGTTGGCCATGATGGCGAGGATCGCGGTTTTCGCATATATCGTCGAACGGTAATTCCTGTCGCCGACCGAGAGTGATCCGCCGCTGCCAGCAGGACAAGCGCGAATCTTGTCAGAGATCATCGCTGTCTCCTGTCCGAACTTTGTCGGCGTGATCCAGGATTAGATGCGTAATCGGGTCGGTGAGTGCTGCCCGTGTCTCCATCGGCAGCGCGCGCCAAACTGGCGTCTCTGGTTTTTCGGCGAACAAATCGATTTGATGCGATATGCGGCGACCGTGCGCCGGCTTGTTTTGACATGGCATGGACGTCTCCCCGATTCGGATAGCGAGAGAGATTTGATACGACCGAATCCGGGATGTTCGATACTACTGCGGGGGTCGTGGAGCACATACCGTAACAGCGACGCAAGCGCTACAAGTGCCGACATGTCGGCATCCGGATCGGTCGCTACTAGACGGACCTTGGCGCACGGCGACCGATCAAACATCCACGCCGGAATCTCCAGCCAACGGTCAGAATCGGAATCAACAATATCGCATCGAAACACCACTCCATCCGGCTTATCGATCGCCCTATGAATCGCGATCGAAAGACCCGACCACGGATGAAAGCGGTAGAGCAGTTCGCGAAACTCGGTCCGGTGGGCGTTCTTAAGCTTCGTTGTACAACGCAAGGCGACCTCACGTCGCGCTTGACGGCCGCACCCCCGATCAAGCCTACTTCGATCCGCTGCCGCTCCGCACGGCAGCTTAACCCCCGGCCGACGATCCACTTAGTGACGCGGAAATTTTGTTCAAAGGACCGGGGCCACCTCTATCCCGTGCCCGAGCTGATTCGGCGATCGCAAGTCGGTATACCGCCAGCACATCGGGGTCGGACTGGCCGCGCAGGATCGATTTGCCGGATTGAACGAGCGTCGCTTCCAGCGCTTCCCGGCTCTCCGGGACCTCTGACGCCAAATTCAGGGGTTGGCGCATGCGACGGGCGCGCTCGGTGATGCAGGCGGCGAGCATGGCTTGCTTGCTATCGAACACCGCATAGAGGTCGCGATTTCTATGACCCGCGCTTTCGCCTGCCGCCGCGAGCCCCGTCGACCAAGCCGATCGAAGCTACCGAGAGTAGGCGCTATGGCAACCCGCGCTCCCACGATCCACCCCGCCCGTATCGCGCAACGGGCGCAGAAAGCTCATGCTCCGCTGTTCTGACCGTCTCTTTCTCCTTTGGCACTTTTTCCTTTCGATGGTCGCTTCCCCTCGGTCGCGCGGCGGCGTACCAACACATGGAGCCTTCGTGACCGGGCGCTTTCAACGTCCAGGTCGGCCATGCTCCCAGGTATTTTTGTAGGACAGCCGAAGCTGACGCAAAGCAGGAAGCATCATGCTCGCTCGCCGCAGATAACTGCCTACCTCTTTCCGACAATGTCTGTGACGGTCTTTCCTCGGTCAGACGGGCCGCCGGCTGCAACGATGCCACGTCGGATCGGCTCTCGACCGAGACATTACTGGTCTTAATCGCGGGAACTTGATCAACACTGGTTGCGGTCTGATCAGTGTTGCGGATCATCTGCTCTTGAGCAGTGACCATTTGATCGGTGCTGCGCGTCGTAGGTTCTTGTCCGACGGCGATAGTAGTGATGATCTTCTCGATATTCTGCCCCGGTGCGTCGAGGTCGAATGACATCGCGTTGGGCTGCTCGGCAGGAGGGCCGGCCGGCGCGATCACATTCTCCGCAGTAATGGGGGGTCGCGCGGCAAGCCAGCCAACCTGCCGGTACAATTTCGCGACGCTCTCTCTGGCTGCATCGCCATACGACGACTGCCAAAGCAAGGTGATTGCAACACCCGTACAAAAGGCAATCACGACGCGAGCGAGCGAGCGCGGATACTTTCCAGCGGGCGGCTCCCAGTTGGGAAACGGGACATCTTCCGGGGTTAAGTCGATCGGTTCTGGTTTAAGGTCGATCGGTTCTGGCTTTAGGGCGATTGGCCAAAAGAAATCGTCCCTTGGCTGAATTGGCAGCAAGCCCACATACTTACAGCGAGCGGAGTCCGTTTTCGCGATCATCTTAATCTCCCGTTATCCGGGGGCTCTCGGCCAAAACAGCGTTCCGCAGTTTATTGGTCAGCTTTTTCGACCTATTGGGCAGAGTTGCCACATACCGTTGCGGATCAGCCTACCTTGCTGCCCTGATCCAATGAAACGTGCAGGTTGCCCAAGAGCGAGCGTGGCCCCGACTCCCAGCCCCATTCGCCCTTTCGAGTCGAGGCCACCTCTCCGGGCCGAGACATTTTCGATACATCCTATCCTGGTAGGCGAAAAGTAACCTCAATCGCATTTTCACCGAAGTGTTGCTATCCGAACACAATTGGTCGCTGAGTAGGCCAAGCCGCAGAACGTGGCTTGAACTTGGCATGAAGGTGGTTCAAAAATGATCTGCTGAGGGCGACCCCGACCTTGCCCCCATCCAAACTGGTCGGCGCCGCAACAGGTCCTAGGAATTTAATCTGGGGTTAGCTGTCCCCGCTCCTGGCGTCGGCTTTTTCGAACTATGGATTTT
>JASHYD010001251.1 GCA_030043175.1 Xanthobacteraceae bacterium
GTTTGCGCTGCCTGCGGCTGCCTCGCCGCCGGCGCCGATGCTGGCGGTAAAGACGATATAATTCTGCGACTCCGGCGGCAGCCAGCCGGCCAGCGTGACCGCCGGTACAGATCGGATCGTGGAGACGCCGATCGCCACCATATCCGCGTCCCCGCGCGCCACGGCTTCGACGGCACCGCCCGACGGATAGGGCCGCAGCTTGGGCTTCATTGCCTCGGCTATTCCGAGCCGCGCCAAAATGGCGTGGAATTGAACACCGCTCTGCCCGCCGTCCGCATAGGCGACGGTCGGCGCCGCCAGAAAGGCGGCTCGCAGCGCGTCGATTGTGCTGACGTCCGGCGGCGAGATACCCTTGCGCACCGCGACGCCGAGGCCTGTGCGGCCCAGGTCGACGCGCGAACCAGCCACAAGCTTGTACCGCCCCATGAGATCGTCGGCCATCTCCGGGGGCAGAATGGCGACATCAAACGGATCGCCGGCTTCGATCCGGCGCTTGAGATCGGGCGAGAAGGCATATTCGACCATGAGCTTGCGGCCGGTCATGCGTTCAAAAACGGGGCTCATCTCGTTCAAGACGCTGCGTGGCGCGGCGCTGCTGAGGACCCTGAGTTCGGCGGGCTGTGCCGCGACGTCTCGTGACAGCGCCAGCGCGATTAGCAAGCCTACGATTGCTGCGGCCGCCTTCGCGGTGGAAATTTGCGTCCCCATGAATTTTGAACCGAAACGCATCCTACTTGGTATCCATCCGGATCAGAAAAGCCCGGAAGCCATTGATGTCCTTGAAACCGTGCGGCACGCCTGGCGGCACGTAGAGCACGTCGCCCGGCTTGAGTGGCTGTTCCGTGCCGCCCTTGATCGTGCTGCCCGCGACATCGTCCGAATTCCGGCGTTTCTTGGCATCGACGAGTTCGCCGCCCGTCACGGCGGTCGCGCTGCCGGCCTGCACCAGCCAGATGTCGAGTGACGCCGCATGCGCGAGCGGCGCATCCTTCGGCGTGACAATACGGACATTGATACTGTGCGTGCCGCCTTCGAGCACGCGCTTGTTAAGCACCTGCCGCGCCTCGAGATCCCTCCAGATGTTCTGGATATCGGAGCTGGCGAAGTAGCCCGCCTTGTCTTTGGGCGCCGCCGGTGGCGCCGCGGCTCCGCCGGCGCCTTGTGCGCAGACCGTTCCGACGCACAGCACCAGCGCGAGTGCACTCACTCCACATCTACGCATGTATTCCTCCCCAATGGCTGCATTTTCAGGAGCGCAAATCTGGCGCGCCAGGATCGATGAAGACAGACACTACTCCTTCGCCGTGGCGCTATGAAGCCGCGCGCCACCGCGCTGTTGGGCTGCCAGATCTGCCACAGCCTACGATTGCGCACGACGCCTGCGGGCAGGCGCCTCTCGATTTCGCCGGGTGGTCCGGTTGCCCTCGATAGCGGCCCCGTCGATCAACCCGCGATCGACGCGATGTGCCAATACCTTTGAATCATAGCGCACCCGACAAGATGAAACTGCGAGGCGGCATCGCCGAGGTCATGCATTCCCGACGACGGACTCCTGGCGCGTTTCATCTGGTTCTGACCCGACCCTTTTCCATTCAACAAACCTAACCGGCTGCCGACTGGCGATTGTGGCGTTCGATCGCCTGCGGATGCTTGATCTTGCCGCCGGCGAAGGCCTTACACAATCCCAATTGCACGAACCTTGGTGCATCAAGGTTGGCTCTCCAGCGCGTTCGCTGCTGGGCAGGTTAAGCGCCAACTCAAGCCCGAGGGCGCATAATCAAGGTCGACGGTACCATCCACACTTTTCTTCGCCATCCGTTCAACAACCGTGGTGCCGAACCCGTGCCGCTTCGGCGCAGACACAAGTGGTCCCTCGCGCTCAGTCCAGCTCATCGTGAAGATATCGTTGTTGCGTCCCCAAGAGATATCCACGCGACCCATCTCTGTCGAGAGCGCCCCGTATTTCCCGGCATTGGTAGCGAGCTCGTGGAGCGCGAGCCCGATGGCCTGGGCGGCGGCCGCGTTCAGATGCAGCTTCGGGCCGTGCGTAGCGATCCGAGTGCCGACAAGGTCCGCAAAGTGCGCTAGCTGGGCGCAAACCAGGTCTTTGATCTCGACCCCGTGCCATTCGTTCCGGATGAGCAGGTCTTGATTGTCCGAAAGTGCCTGAAGACGTTGAGTGAAGCGCCCGACAAAGTCTTCCGGCTCACGAGCCGCGGTCTGGCGGGCGACCGCCTGTACGAGACTGAGCATGTTCTTGGCGCGATGATTGGCCTCACACATCAGAAGGCGAACCTGCTCCTCGACCCGTTTTCGCGCTGTAATGTCGCGGATGATCTTCGCGGCACCGATAACGCGGTCTTCGGCATCACGCACGGGCGAGATGGTGACCGACGCGTCGAAGGTTCGGCCATCCTTAGCGACGCGTCGCGTCTCAAACTGAGCGACGCTCTTGCTCTGGGCGAGACGAGCGAGGATCATGTCCTCCTCCGCCTGCCTGTCGCTTGGAACCACGCGCCGGATCGACTGCCCGATCATCTCATCTGCCGAATAACCGAAGATGCGCTCGGCAGCTTCATTCCAGTTCGTGACGATACCGTCGAGCGTCTTGCCAACAATGCCATCGGCCGACGATGTCACGATCGCGGCGAGACGCGCCTGCGCCTCCTCGCGCGACTTGCGCTCTGTAATGTCCTCAGCAGTGCCAACCATACTGACGGCGCGTCGCTCGCGCCCGCTGCCCTCGAAATGAACAAGCCCATGGGCCTCCACCCACCTGACCTCCCCGTCTCCTCTGCGGAGCCGAAACTCGGTCGCGTAGGGCTTCGAATCGGAGGGATCGAGCGCCGCTTCGATTGTCGCCCAAACCCTTTCCACGTCATCTGGATGTACTCGCTTGGTGAATACTTCGTCATCCGTCCTATCCTCGGCGACGTCGAACATCACCTTCAAGCGAGCATCCCACAGCACGAGGCGGTGCATAGGATCATACTGCCACCAGCCGAGCAGAGCTGCGTCCAAGGCAAGCTGCAGACGATCCTTGCTCGCCTCCAGGAGCGTCGCGCGATGGCTGACCTCGCACATGAGGAGGTGCTCCCGTTGCCGCTTCTCGCGTTCTTCTTCGGCCCGCTTGCTCTCCGTAATGTCCTGAACTGTTCCGACCAGCATGACGGCGCGGCGCTCGGGCGGGGCACCCCAACCCTCGAAATGCGTAAGCCCGTGAGCCGCCACCCACCGGACCTCGCCGTCTCCCCGCTGAACCCGGTACACGATCACATAGGGTTTCGGATCGGTGGGACGGAGCGCCGCTTCAATGGCCGCCCAAACCATTTCTACGTCGTCTGGATGCACCCGCTTCGTGAATTCTTCGATGTCCGTCTTGTCTTCGGCAACCTCGTATAGTTGGGATAGAGATCGAGCGCGCCCCGCTGTAGGTGAGGGGTTTCCGGTCCTGCTCTTTCGATTG
>JASHYD010001252.1 GCA_030043175.1 Xanthobacteraceae bacterium
ACGATCAGCAAGGTCCTGGATGCCCGCACCATCGTGGGCACGCGGATGGCCGAAGCTCTCGATGCGCTCCGCTGTGCCGTCGTGCTGGCCAACGAACACGGCACCATCCTTCATGCCAACCACTCGGCGGAGCACATGCTGGACAAGGGCGGCCCCATTCAAAGCGCTCAAGGCCTCTTGCAAGCGACAGCACCATCAGCCGCATCCGAGCTGCGCTCCGCCATCACCCTTGCGGCCGCGAACGAGGCCGGCATTGGCAAAACCGGGCTGGCGATCCGCCTCAGCGAGCCTGATGCGCCACCCATCTTCGCTCACGTCCTGCCGCTCACAGGGAGCGATTTCCGCATCCGGCTGCAACCCGCAGCCGTTGCCGCCGTGTTCATCGGTGCGCCACCGGACGCGCAGGAGGGTGCTGACGCCGTGGCTGCCGCGTTCGGTCTGACGCCGGCCGAAACCAAGGTGCTCGCCAACCTCTTCGCCGGACGCCCCCTGGCCGAGACCGCCGCAACGCTCGACATCGCCAGACCGACGGCGAAAACTCACCTTGAACACCACTTTCCTAAAGACCGGGGTGACGCGCCAGGCCGAGCTGCTGCGTCCGTGGACGGGGCTGATCTCCCCGACGGGGTCGAATGTTCCAATATCGCTGGGATAGCCCTGCGCCAAGACTGAGGAGATGCCGATTTGGCACTACCGCGGCCGATGGCGATCCGTCGGAGGATTGTTGGCTCTTCTATCGCTTAATAGGGAGGATAGGTAGCTATGGAAAAGCGTCTTATATGTACAGCACTATTGTATTATTTCACTACTTTTCAAACTAATGCAGAGGATACCAAAAACGAGTTTCTAGAGGAAAGAGCAGTGGTGGCAGAATTGGAAGAGTGTATCTACCGTTGGGCCTATAATAGTATTGCTGTGGAACGCAGTGCGCGAGAATTAAGTGGTTTGATACGTCGAAATTGTAAAGAACAACGTGATCGTGTTGAAGCGTATACAGCATTGGGTAACGGATTTTCTGATCGCTATATCGATATGTTTATAAATGACAATTACGAGAAAACCTTGCAGGAGCATAAACGAACATACAGACATAGATAGATAGATAGATAGGCAACTTCGGAGGAGAATAGAACCTTCCGGGTTTCTTATTTTACGTTAAGCAACCATTTTCTTGGAGAGAAAAAGAAAAAGGACAATAGAGTTCTACCCTATTGTCCCAAGTCAGTGACGACTACCTCAGCTTTGGAGGAAACTGAGGACCTTGTAGATGGCACCTATTCAAGCCACGGCTCAAGATAAAAAGTAACGCTTCGAAAGAAAAAGTGGCAGCCAGGTTTGCTATGGATGGGTAGCTTACCTGGACGCCGCTAGCGTGTAGCGATTATTAACATACGCAAGTTTTATAGGTATAAATCGTTTATACTTGTCGTCAAGATTCAATAGGCTGTAAGGAGAATTATATATACTACCTTCGACCATCCGCAGACCCCGTCTACCGCGTGCTCGACCCCTCCACCTTTCGACAACGAACTGCGTGCATCTACCCTGACGCGAGGAAGTCTCACCTGACAGGATGTAGGCGCGGGCCATGTGGTCCCGACGGCGTCGCAACCAGCCAGATGACATCTGCCGAGGCCGTTCGATCCCGGCTTTTGATTCCGAGGAGCTTCGGCAGGGGCCGAGGCTTTCAGCTGGATTGAACCTACATTGCTTGTGGCCGATACCGGCCGCCATGAGGATAAAGAGTCTTCCGGTCCGGTTCGTCATCCCGGCCCAGCCGGTCCTAGCGCCAAAACCGCCCTCCGGTGCCGATGGGGTCCACGAACAAACATGACGGCCAGCGAATTATCGTCCGCCGTGACGACCCGGCTGTGCGGCTCTACAGCCGCAACGCGTATGACTGGACTTTTGCGACTAGCGCGGATCGCGGCTGCCGCCGGGGTGATCAAGGCCAACAGCTTCACGATTGATGGCGAGGCGGTTGTGCTGGGGGCCTGATGGACTGTCACGATTCGAGGAGTTGTCCCGTCGTGAGGCGGCTCGAACCGCAATCCTCTACGCCTTCGATCTGATCGAGCATGATGGTGAGGATCTGCGCAATCTCAAGCGCCACCAGAACGATTTTAAGTATCGGAGACATGGGTGCACTTCTTCCCCTCTGCGGCAAACGGAACCAATCCACCTGCGAGCGCTCCACACGTGAACCGCGAGGTGATATTTTGTGCTGCTGGTGTTCTACCGGCGACGCCGTCTACATGCTCCCTGCGCCGCGATGACCACGACTTCGTGGTGTTCTGCTTTGGTACGCGGAGGCGTTTGCCGAGCGCTTCGGTGGGGAGCGGTTGCCGGTGATCTTGGTAGTGACCGCGAAAGCAGGTGGGGAGACTCTGAAGGCTACCTTTTGATTGCCACGGAGTCGATCGATTCTCCGACAGCTGCTTTTCAAGGCGGACCCGAGTCCGATGGCAATGACGCAATTATCGACCGAGAGCTGCCAAAAAAATGACATCCGAAGTCTCATTAACTAAGCGTAGCGTTCATGCGGCCGTCAGACACCCCGATATAACACGCGGGAGGCATCTGGTGTTTCGCCGCGCCGCTTACACAGCCTTCCTATCGTCTGTTCTTTTCGGCAGCTTCTTCATCACGCTGTGGCTCACTGAGCCTCAAGTGCCAAACGCGCCGGATAACCATCTCCTCGCGGAGCGCCTCGCAGCCAATCCGATATCGAGCAGTTCGGACCTGGCAAAATCGGCCTACGAGGCTGACTTGATTCCTTCGCAACGGCTATCCGGACATGTTGACGCTAGTCGTCGAATTGATGAGCAAAAGGTCAGGAGATCAGGAGATCTGAAGGTTGGTCTTACTGGACGGGCTGCTGATGGTGGGGGAACCGCGCTGGCAGATGCTCCCACTCCCGGAGTCGCCGGAATTCAGGTTCGAGGCAGCCCAGAGGCCGTCACGATTGAGGCGCGTCATACCTCGGTCGAGGACGTCCTCGCCGCTTTGAGCCGCGCATTCGATATGGATTACGAGTCGTCGATCGACCTGGATAAGCCGCTATATGGGACTTACGTTGGGCCGCTCTCGCAGGTGCTGACGCGCATTCTGCAAGGTTACAATTTCGTTCTCAAGACTGACAACAGACGTATCGTTGTCACGGTTGCTGGCACGCCCAATTCCCTCGTCGCGAACCCGTCGCCGTCGGGACTACCTGCATCGGGTGCTCCGCCCGCTCCAGCTCCGATACCGCAGCAGTCCGCAGCGCCGGCTCCAGCTCCGATACCGCAGCAATCTGGAGCGCCGGCTCCAGCTCCGATACCGCAGCAGTCCGCAGCGCCGGCTCCAGCTCCGGTACCCCAGCAGTCTGGAGCGCCGGCTCCAGCTCCGGTACCGCGGGGATTGGGTTCGACGACAATGCCTGCTCCTATACCGGGATCGTCCTCTGCGCCTGTTGTGGGACCAAAGCTGTAATCGGAGCATGAATTAGCATGAATGCCACTTTGGACTTACGCTCGCTGAGCGCTGCATTCCGGATCACGCCCGGACCTCGAGCGCCGCGATTCACACCTCCGTATAAGCCGCAGCGGCACCTACATGTCCGGAGCGTGCCGCGTATCGCGCCAGCATCGCGGTGCAGCGGGAGCGGCGCGAGAAGTGAACGGATATCACCACTAATCGGTGCGGAATGCCCGACTTGCAGTCCTGATCTCCTTAGCGAAGGTCGAGGCGCGTGGTGAGCGAGCCAGGCCATATGAGGTGAAAGGGGGGATTGCCCCCTTTCCCGTTTATTAGCAGCTCGCACCGTGACAGTGGCGTCCGAATGTGCGGTCGGGATTGCCGTAAAAGCCCCTATAACCAAACCGACCAAACCGTCGTGGCCCGACATAACGTCGGTATCTGTAGCCATAGTAGGGCGCATAGCCGTAGGCATCACAAGGCGATGCATAGCCGTAGTTACCACAATTGACGTTTTGGAGTTCGGGTTGGGCGGCTACTCCGAGTGTTGCTGCTAGTAGGGCAGTAGCGAACATGTCTAGCTCCTTTTGTTTTTTGGTTGGCCCGCAGATGACGCGCCGCAAAAGCGAAATCACCCGCGACGATCTCGAAGGGTAAATCCAAAAAAGAAGTGGCGCCTGATTCCTGGCGGGCGCGCGGGGGGAGCATCCCCAAGCCGTCGAAGCGCCACATTGGGTCTTTGCAAAGACCCGAGTCCCAAACCCGACAGAGCTACAATGGTTCCTGTCCGGGAACAGATCACAGTCACTTGATTCGGGTTCCCTGTCTGTTCTTAGCTGCCGACATGGCCAGGGATGGCGAACCAATCCGACCTATGAGGCTCGGCAGTATGCGCCGGCATCACGTCCGCGGCTTGTTCGTGACGTGCCAGCACTGCGGCCACGCAGCGTGCTGTCAATATGGACGACTGGCCAGATGGCCTACGGTGCCATCCTTCGGCCCGCGAATGCGGTGTAGCCAATGCGGCACGCTTGGCGCGACCGCTGCGCCGAATTGGATCGAGCGGGCCGATACATTACCGGGCGGCGCCCGGCGACGATGTTGTCGCATCGCGCGCCCTAGCGACGTCCGAATCCGCCCGAGGTGAGCCGTGGCCACCGGAGCGAAAGGGCGCGCAGCGTGGTCACGCACGAAGCAGCAAGGCTTGCAGCTCAGAATTCTGCGCTACCGCGAGTCCCGGCAATCGACTAAGATTTCATCGGCAGCCCATTGGCTTGACGATCGGTGACCTGATGCGTTTGCCTACGATCTATTTCGTTGTGATCGCAGTCGCTGGCGGACTGACGGAAGCT
>JASHYD010001253.1 GCA_030043175.1 Xanthobacteraceae bacterium
GGCCCAGTAGAGAGCAGCTTCGACAGGGCCTAGTAGTGGCGATAGAAAGGTACGCTCGCCGTTGAATACGCGAGTCATATACGAGCCGAGCGGCTTTATGAGCGCGACCACGATCGCGCAGAATAGCAAAATCTGAATCCAGCCGATGATTGTCATAGTCGTACCTCTTGGAGCCGCTCGGGGTCGGTGTTAGAACCGCTCAGGTCGCAGCAGCGCGTAAGTGAGGTAGAGCAGCAGGGCTGCCGACACGAGGCCGGCGAGCGAGTAATCGAAGATCATGGATGTCCCCCTTAGAGCTGATCGCAGGCCATTGTGTAGCCGACCGATAGCGCAAAAAAGCCCAGGCCAATGGCCAGCATGACGATGTCTAACATTTCGGTGCTCCCTCGGGTGCCCGCTACGCTGATGAGCAAGCTTCCTTCGAGCGAGCTTCCTTGCCGCCGATGAATTGATCGGGATCAAGTTCGGAAACCCGCGCCAACCCAAAGTGGCGCTTGTCGCATAAGTCTTCGAGAGAGATCGAAGTCCAACAATATAGGAATCTCATAAAGATCGGCGCCATACGCGGCTACCGACTATCATAACGTTCGCCCCACCGAAACGAGGGTCTGACTGGCGTGCGCTAGCTGATTGTCACGAACTATCGACGCTAATGACGCGCCGGGCTCGTGATGCACCGGGATGGCGGTCCGGAGACCGCACGCGAACTTCGCAGCTCGCCGCGATCGATAGTGGCGCCATCGAGCTCAATCAAAGCCGACCGTATTTTGCGCACATGTTTTCCGACTGCCTCGGCAGGAGCAGGATCAGGCATTGCTACCGCTTCAAGCGTCATGTCCTGAAAACTCTGACGGCAGCGACATGATGCGCTCTCCCTGCTGCGGCCCAATCTGCCAGGCTTTCGGCCCCGGCCTGTCCCCGCGCTCGAACCCAACGAGTTCAGGTTTTGGCCAATTGCGTGCGGGGGGCTTGGCTAA
This sequence comes from Xanthobacteraceae bacterium, assembly GCA_030043175.1. The sequence goes on from JASHYD010001253.1 coordinate 978, forward strand.
GTGCAGTCTCGCCCTTTAGAGCCGCATATGCGTCTCGCAGAAGTTGCCGAAGGGAGGTGATCGATTCACTAAGCTGCTTTTGCCAATCGTCCAGCTCGGCTTCGGTGCTGCCGTTTGCGACAGCGCTGGCGATCTGGATCATAGCCGCGTGCCGACGGCTATGTCGGCAGGCTTTGGCTGGCTCAAGCAGGGCCCACGGCCTTCCACCGGTCCGGCAAGGCTGACGGCAGTATAACGGCCGGGAAATTTACGGACCAGCAGAAGGAAGTTGCTACTCGGAGCATATCGACAGGCCCCTCACGGCTAGACATTTTAGTCTACTCAGACTTCCACGTTATGTTTATTTAATAAATCTACCAATTGCCAAACATCAATGAGGGGTCTTTCATGAAAATGTTTAAACCTGTTGGCTTCTATAAGGCATTTGGCAACTGAAACCGTTAGTCTGTACGGAAGCTCATCTAGTGAACAGTTCCTTTTAATATGACCTATTCGCTTCAAATACGTGATCAATTGGCTGGCACCGGTCGACATGGCGTGGAGTCTAGCAAAACTTGCCTGTGGCCAACGTTAAATTCCGGTTAACAATCATTATGATCTCGGTAATAAACATAGCGGCGTGGCGAAGAAAGCTTATCGGTGATCCACGTAGGAATTAGTGCCTACCGCAAACTAACGAAAAGTTAAGTTTCATTTGTGTGACCTACTCCGTATGCTATGGACATCATGGGCAACGTCTTGGACCTGTCGACAGAAACGTTGGCAATCTGTTTGATAGTCCTTGTGTGCATTGTCGTGCTTGCAGTCTTTTGGTTCGTCCGAGTCGCACAGAGAGAGCTATAAAACAACCAGTATTTCACGCGGGAACGCGCACGGGGCTACGGGGCTAAAGAACTAAGGACGGAGGCCGACGTACCAGGCCGACCAGACCCGAAATGCAAACGCGCCCTACTCGGTCCACCAGGACAACGCCATGTTCAAAATGACGTCGCCGAACTCGCCGATACCGGCCCGGAGGAAAGCGCGGTGGTTAAGCATGCAATAGATGAAAGGCCGCGTACCCAAAGGCTTTTCCACGACTAACGTCTTTCTTCTTCTACTCGTCCGGGCGCAATAGATTGATCCAGCGCCTTTAGCGATGAGGCTGTGGCGCCAGTGATCTGAGCGCGCCGCAACGAGAAGGGCCGGGCTCTGGGGTGCTCGCGTGCCGGAGGGTGCCCGCGGACCGGGCTTTCAGGCCCTGAGGGTCCCGCCGCTAGCTCAGGTACCTTGCAAAATCGCTTGGTGTTTGCACCCGTTCACGCGAACGCCAGGCCGGCTCCCGGATCGTACGGGGAAACAAGGAAAGCGGAGTGCAAGGCGAGCAGCGATTGCGCCTCGAATGGCGAATCTTATTGGAGCTCACGAGCATTCCAATTTTTTGAGATGGGGCCCATTACCACCTGCCGGTTGGTATCGTCTGATCGACGATCTCGGTCACCCCTCGACAAAAGACGCGTATCGGCAGACGCACGTTACCGAATATTCGTTCGCCGGGCGCGGTCAACCTCTGCCTGCCTTCGCCATGTCAGCAAGACATCAACCAGTGGCCGCTGCTCCGGCTTACGTAAGGCCGCCTCCCGCCTGGGTGGATGAGCAAAGTAGGTACGCCCGGCGCAGCCGGCGGTAGCGGCGACCGATACACACGGAAGGCGCACCCAACACCACAGACCCACGCGCTTTGGCCGGAGATGATCAACCGGAAGCCCGGGAGGGACAGGTCGGACGTCTGGGGTAGCGGAGAGGCCCGCAGCACCGCTCAAACCCGGGTAATGCCGGAGGAGGGAAGGGACCTCAGTTCAAGACAGACGCAAATATGTGGTGAAGAACCTGGAGATTGGGCAATCGCAATCCGACAACAAAGTGATGGACGGGCGCGGCCTTCATCATAACAATCGTCGTCGCTTTTTCAAAAGACGTACAAACACATGGGAGGCAAAGGATGAAACGGCGAAATCCGAGCCGCACAATGCCACTAGGCACTATTGTCGCGGCGATGGCCTGTTCGTTGTTGGGAAGCACCTCAGGGCGAGCGGCCGATGTCACGTATGAGCGTCTGCTCAATCCAGAGCCGCAGAACTGGTTGATGCACCATCACGACTTCAGCGCGCAGCGCTATTCGGCGCTCGACTTGATCAACAAGGCGAACGTCAAGAATCTGAGACTCGAGTTCGCTGTAGCGCTTGCTGGCAAATCGGCCGCCGACAGCCTCGAAGCGACACCGTTGGTGGACGATGGGTTCATGTACATGGTCGATAGCTGGGGCGTGGTCTATAAAATCGACGTGCGCTCAGGCACCGCCGGCACCATCATGTGGAAGATGGACCCAGAGCTTGCTAACCAAGACCGCAATCGCGGCGTCGCGTTGTGGGGCTCTCTGGTGATTTCGGTTACGGGCTATGGCGGCCGCGTCATCGCCACCGACAAGGAGACCGGCAAGGTCGTCTGGGACAAGAACCTTCTCGACCAGACCGACCTCGAGCTCACCGCGGCACCGCTCGCGCTCAAGGACGCCATCGTTGTCGGGGGCTCCGGTGGCGACCGCGGTCTGCGCAACTGGGTGGCGGCACTCGATCCCAGGACCGGCGACCTCAAATGGAAGACCTACTCGATCCCGGCGCCGGGCGAACCGGGTAGCGAGACTTGGAAAGACAATCACAATTCGTGGCAGACCGGAGGGGGCGCGTTTTTTGGCACCGGCGCTTATGATCCGACGACTAATTTCACCTATTGGGGTTCCGGCAATCCGGTACCAGCCTATGATTCGAGCTACCGCCCGGGCGATAACCTCTACACCAACAGCGCGATCGCCTTCGATGCAACGAATGGCAAGATCACCTGGTATTTCCAATACACACCAAATGACAACCACGATTACGATGAGATTGGCAGCCATATCCTCATCGACACCAAGGTCAACGGCGAGGATCGCAAAGTCGTTGCGCACCCGGCCCGCAATGGCTTTAGTTACGTGCTCGACCGTCTTAATGGCCAGTTCCTCAAAGGCGTGCAGACCGTCAAAGAACTCACTTGGACCAAAGGTCTCGATCCAAAGACGGGAAGGCCGCTCGACTATGACCCCGGTCGCGACGTCCAGGTCTATGCTGAAGGTGGTGCCTCGGTTACAGACAGGAACAGGCATCGGATCTGTCCGAGCGTAGCCGGGGGTAGCAATTTCTGGCCGTCGGCCTACAGCGGCAAAACCGGATACCTTTACATCCCGGCGGCCGAGGGCTGCGGTCAAGTCACGGTCGATACCAGCGCCCATATCAAGGGCCGTTTCGGCGGTGGTACCGGCGGTGGAGACGAGCGGATCACCAGTTCATTCACAATTCTCGACCCGGGCTCCGGCGAGGTCAGAAAGCGAGTCGAACTGCCTTATCCCAATTCGTCCGGCGTGCTCGCGACCGCCGGTGGCATCGTAGTTACGGCGCTGCTTGACGGCTCGATAATCGCCTTCGACGACCAGACTCTAGATACGCTGTGGCGCGTCAATCTCGGGTCGGGCATGAACGCACCGCCGATGACCTATGCGGTTAACGGCAAGCAATTCATCGCCATCGCCTCGGGTGCGTGCTGCGTCAGGCCATCGGGACAGATCGCCAATTCCAAGGCACGGATTGCCAGGACTCCGGAACTGCGCGCGATGTCTCAGGCGACTGTGCTTTATGTGTTCGGGCTGTAGGGCCGCGACGATATGCGCAGCCGGCGCATCCCGCCTGGCCCGTCTGCCATCGCGCGACCCGCGCCTTTGATGACGGACGGTCAGGCGGCAGCCGCCAGGACGCAACGTGGCCCTGGCCGCCCATCGCAACTGGCTCGCGAATCAGCGGTTGGGGCTAGGGAGCTCGTGGAGAAACGTTGGCGCCGAAGTTGCCTCTGGGGAACCCGTAGGAGCGACGGAGGTTTCTGCTTTCGCCCGCCGCAGGTCACGCAACGCAGCCTTGCGGCGGCGAATGTGAGGGTGACCGCTAGCCGCAGCGGTTCCCGCGACATAACGAAGTGCAGGGTCCGGATCGTGATGGGCTGCCCATGTCATGGCATCGCGAGCGCGGCCGTCACGGCCGATAAACCGTGCAAGGGCGGCAACTGTGTTGTGACGAACTTCAGCATTGGGATCGGAGCCCAAAATCTCGATGAGGTCGGTTACAACGTCGGTGACGCAAATATCGTCATGACGGCACCTCTCACAGGCAAGGCCATGTAAAGCCCCCTCGCGGACAGACGGGACGGGATCGCGCAAAGCACGCCGAAAGGTGTCCGTGGACGCGTCGCTGGCGTAATGATCGAGAAGGTACAGACAGCAACGTCGCATTGCCAGATCAGGATGGCTGAGTGTCGCGATCTGCAGGGCGGTCACGGGGGTCTGATTGCCGAGACGCGCTCGACCTTCCATCGAAAGCGCGAGCCATCTGTGGACAAAATCATGAGCGACTTCAAGGTCACTCCGTACCATTTCGGCCCGGTCCTGCTGACAGTAACTGGGCATGAAGTACATCATCCAATCTGCTGGGCAAGGGATGAAGGGGCCAAACTCAGCTTGCGGCGTGCTCGTCTCCATCGTCGCACCTTCGGCGCCTTCAGCCTACGTAAGTCGGCCTCGCTTGGCTGGTACCTGTCTGAGGCGGCCACGTGAGACGCAAATAACGTCTCAATAACATCACGGATGCCCCCGCGGGTGCTTTGGTTGCTTTGGGGGCTGCGACTACGCTCCCTATGCTGTCAGCCGAGGAAGCTAGCTGCGCGAAACGTATCTGCTTTTCCGGCGGTAATTCCCGGCACCTCTTTGCCGCAACGATTTCACCAACGCGGCGTGAAGACCACTCGCAAGAACGGGTGCGTTTGCGGATTGAGTTCATCAGAATCGCTGATGACGCCAGGAAATATGTCGGCTGCATTCGCTTATCGGCTAACAACGTACTGGGATTTGGGACGCCACCAACGACGAGCTCAGTCGCCGGGCGACTCGCTGGGCGAGAGATGTCGAAGGGTCGTCATAGCAGCGTCGCTCCCAATCGGCGTCGCGTAGCCCACGCTGTGACGCCTCGCCAGCAATGCCCTCCGCCTGTATGCGGGAGGGGTTTCAACGCCACCGCAATGAGCCTTTGGGAAGCGGCGACAGCGCGCAGACGCCGACGGCACGATGGTCTTCAATCGCTGCATCTTCAATCGCCGCAAAAGTGCTGGATCGCAACTCTCATCGCCGCCACGCGTAACCGTGACCCTCGCGATTGAGTTGGCATGATCGCCGGAACGAAGCTGCGTCGGTGAACGCGAGAGTTGTTCAGGCTAAATCATATCGGTCGGCAAGCGAGCAAGTTGGTACTTTGATGAATGAGGGTTGCAACTTTCGCGATCTTAGCCCACATGATTTGAGCGAACTACAGTCGCGGAGTAGGTCTTGAGAAATCC
>JASHYD010001254.1 GCA_030043175.1 Xanthobacteraceae bacterium
TTTATGCCCGCATGTGTTATGATCCAGTCCTCGCCCAGACGTTCCGCAGTGAACATACCGTCGTCAGGTCACCATTCGTGCACGAGCCTGGTCAGCCGCGTTGCGGAATCTGGCCGATGGAGGTGAAGGCGGGTAAACAACTCAGCGCGGAGACCGACACCTTGAATTTCGACATCAAGGATACGCCGCCCGTTCACGTTGAAGTATTTCTTCGATCAACATTCGGCGTCTACCGGTTTCTTGGCCGCATCCTCGCCGCCGAAGCCACTCGAGATGTCCGCCTTGCCGAGGACACCAACCTCGGCGAAGATACCCGTCTTCTTGCTGTTACGGATGGCTCCGACAGTTCATGCTTCGTGTCCATTTCCTTTCAAGGCAAATTCTATTGCGTGCCGGAAAACGGCGCGGAATCGACGAGGCGCATCTTTAGTCTGTTGACGCAATTGCTGGCGCTCAAAACCCAGGCTGGCGATCTCAACGCAACACCGGTCGTGCGTGTCACGCCATAAATTGGGAGCGATTTCCTGCTGCCATCCGTGACAGAGACTGATAGGTATCCGCGAATCCCGCCAGCTTGCGGCTATTCGGCGCGGAGCCGAATACGAATTGGCTTTCGGGGTTCGGGATCGAGCTGGATGACAAGGGGTTCGTGCTGACCGGCGCGGATCTCCGCACGGGCCGCCACCCGTTGGAGACTAATCGACGCTGGGTTTACGCGATCGGCGACGTTCGTGCCGGATCGGTGAAACGAGTCGCCGTTGGCGAAGGCGCCCAAGTGGTCGCCGGTCTGCATGTCGCTTTGGCACGTATGACAATGGAACGAAAACGGTGTCGAACAGCCCAGCAATCGCGTCAATGAGCAACAGCGCTTGAGCGCTCCGGATGAACGGTCCAGGTCGAAGCTTCAGCCCTTGCGCCTCCTGTAGGCGTTGATCTTGCCAACGGAGCGCGCGAGGCATTCCCGGCATCAGCTCGGTCATATTCTGCTTCGCGGCCAAGCGACCGATTCGGCACGGGTTCTCAATGTTCTTCAGCGCTCAGGCCCGGACGGGAAAGTCGAAAATACAGTAACAGCAATACATAGACGATGGCGAAGACGCTTGACATTTAAGATGACTGGTCATATTATAAACCTTATGGCTAGGCCAAACGTCAAAGATCAGATCGCGCGGGCAGGGTTGAAGATCCTTTTGGACAAGGGATTCAACGGGGTAGGCGTGCAGGAAATCACCGACACGGCGGGCGTGCCGAAAGGTTCCTTCTACAATCATTTTGAGAGCAAGGAGGCCTTGGGGGCCGAGATCGTCGATCGGTACGGAATGGACAACACTCGCCGCCAGGTACTGCTCGACCAGAACCTGCCAGCCCTGAAGCGGCTCCGTGGACACTTTGAAGGTCTCAACGAACTCTTCGCCAAATCGAAGTTCGAGCGGGGCTGTCTGCTCGGGAATTTCAGCGCCGAACTTTCGAACCAGAGTGCCGTCATCCGGCATAGACTTGCGGACCTCTACAAGCGCTGGACCAAGGATATCGAGGTCGCCATTGAGGATGGGCAGGCCGACGGTTCGATTCCGCGAGACAAGAACGCAAAAGACATCGCGGCCTTTCTGCTCGATGCGTATGAGGGCGCACTCCTTCGTGCGCGCGTCGAGCGCAGCCGAGTTCCTTTCGACAGATTCATGCAGTTCGCGTTCGAAAACATTCTCGCCTGAGGATTTTTTTTCGCCTGATGACAATATGACCGGTCGTCTTAAACGTAGGAGATGAAAATGGGACAGATCGAACAATCGCCAATGCGGGTCGTCTATTGGTTCGCGCTCGGCACATTCGCGATCGGCACCGAAGGGTTCATGATCGCGCCGCTGCTGCCGAGCCTTTCCCAAGACCTGTCAGTGAGTTTGGTTGCTGCCGGTCAGTTGGTAACGGCGTTCACCCTTTCTTACGCCTTCAGTTCCCCCATTCTGACCGCGCTGACCGGAAGCATCGGCCGTCGCCATCTTCTGATCGGCTCCGTCGTCGCCTTTGGGGCTGCAAACGTGCTGGCTGCTTTTGCGGCCAACTACTGGATGCTTATGGCGGCGCGCATTCTGCTAGCGTTCGCAGCGGGACTTTATGTGCCGAACGCCAATGCGCTTGCCGGCCTGGTGGTCGAACCACACCACAGGGGACGGGCACTCGCCATCGTGACCGCCGGGACTTCAATCGCGGTCGCGCTCGGCGTGCCGATCAGCGCGGTGATCGGGCACAGTTTCGGATGGCGCATGACGTTCATAATTGTTGCCGGGCTCACTGCGCTCGCCATGTTGGGACTGCTGATCGGCCTCGATCGCAACGTCGGTGCAGGTCTTCCGGTCGCGAGCCTGCGTGAGCGGTTTGCTGTGGTGAGCCACAAGCACGTGCTCCTCAGCTTGCTCGTCACCTTGTTGTGGGCCACCGGCGCTTACGCAGTCTACACCTATCTCGCAGCGGTGCTGGCGATAGTGGGAGTCGAAGGCGCGAAAGTCGGTGTTGTTCTCTTCGTTTGGGGTGTCAGTGCGGCCGTCGGCGTGACATTCGGCGGAGCGCTCAATGACCGCTTCGGCTCCAAGCGGGTGATCCTCAGCAGCCTTGCCCTGCTCGCGACAGCCTTCCTGACGATCTCGGCCAGTCTGCATCTGCTTTCGCCGGCAGCGGCCCGCATCCCGGTTGTTGCGGCCATCGTGATCTGGGGTCTGGCGGCGTGGTCGTTCTTTCCCGCGCAACAGGCGAAGTTGCTGGGTGTCACTGGTGTGAAGCTCGCATCCGTCGCGCTCTCGCTCAACGCGTCGTTCATGTTCGCCGGCTTCGCCTCGGGTGCCACGCTCGGCGCGGCGATCATTTCCCGCGCAACGCCGGCCGATCTGGGCTGGGTTGGCGCCGCGAGCGTTGCCACTGCTTTCGGTCTCGCCTATCTGCTGAACCGCGAGACCAAAGTGCCTGCCGGGATGTTGCTGCAGAACTGAGGATCGGCGGGTGCAGGGTACGCGTCTCGACGAGACGCGCGGCAAGCTTAGCGCTGACACAGGCAGAACAATTGTTCTCATGACGAGTAAAACCCATGAGCGGCTGCGCCTCCACGAACAGAAGTTTCGCCCGACCCTTTTCAACATTTCACAGGTTTTCCGTCGGCGCGGCGGAAGAAGGCGGAAAACTTGGCGCCTTGTCCAAATGGCAGCACTCTGGCGTGCGCACGCCACCCGAGCCTAATTCGGGCCGCGTTAGTTTCTGAGCATGAGACTCAAATGGACGG
>JASHYD010001255.1 GCA_030043175.1 Xanthobacteraceae bacterium
GGCGGATCGCACTTCCAAAGTCAAGGGGGGCCAGGTGCGACGAGCCAGGACTCCCACGCTTGGTCAGCAACTGAAAACTAACAACAAGGCATTGCGCCCTTTAGACTGTAGAGCACGGCTCCGGCCAAGTTTTGCGTCTTAACAAACGCCTTCCCATCCGCCGGAGTTTTTTTTAGGCTCATTTATCGATATCCAACGATCTAGGATTGCCCGGACCATTTCAATCGTAATGGTCCACTGCAATCCGGGACGCGCTCATCGACCGCATGGCAGCCCACCGCTCAGGCACAGGCTGAGGCCACGAAACCCGAACAGCACGCTGATCGAGTTGCGTGTTGAGTAGGAACGACCCGCGTTTCAGAAAGAATATCCTCGCTGACCAGAGCGGGATACGCTCGCTAGATTCGCGAGGGCTCCAGCGCGTTCGCAGCCGGGCAGGCTAAGCGCCAAGTCAAGCCTGAGGGTGCATAATCAAGATCGACCGTACCATCGACGCTGCGCTGGGCCATCGCTTCCATAACGATTGTGCCGAAGCCCCGCCGCTTCGGCACAGAGACCGGCGGCCCATCGCGCTCGGTCCAACTCATGGTGAATGTGTCGCCGACGACGCCCCAGGAGATATCGACGCAGCCTTCATTGGTGGAAAGCGCCCCATATTTTCCAGCGTTGGTGGCAAGTTCGTGGAGCGCGAGCCCGATGGCTTGCGCGGAAGCCGCCTTCAGGCGCAGCTTAGGGCCCTGCACGGCGATACGAGAACCAATAAGGTCGGCAAAGAGGGCGAGCTGAGCACGAACCAGCTCCTCGATCTCGACCCCATTCCATTCGTTGCGGACCAGCAGATCCTGGTTGGCCGAAAGCGCCTGGATACGTTCGGAGAAACGGTCCACGAAATCTTCTGGATTTCTGGTGGCGGTCTGGTGGGCAATCGCATCGACGACGCTGAGCATGTTCTTGGCACGATGATTGATTTCACGCATGAGGAGGTGCTCCTTTTCCTCGCGCGCCTTGCGTTCAGTAACGTCCTGTAAGGTGCCGACGAAGCTCACAGCCCTCCGCTCACAACCGACGCCCTCGAAATACGCGAGCCCCAGAGTCTCCACCCAGCGGACCTCGCCGTCTCCCCGCCGAACCCGGAACTCGGTCGCGGAGCGCCTAGGATTGGCAGGGTCGAGCGCCGCCTCGAGGTTCGCCTGAACCATCTCCATGTCGTCGGAATGCACCAGCTTCCTAAACTCTTCGATAGTCGCCTCATCCTTTGGAAAATCGAAAATCTCTTGAGCGCGGGTATCCCCCGAGAACACGCGGCGGCGCGGATCGTACCGGTATGACCCGAGCTGGGCTGCATCGAGGGCAATCTGCAGACGGTCTTTGCTCTCACGTAGCCAATCCTCTGCTGCTTGTCGGCTAGCGGCCGACCGTCGAAGCTCCGCCATAAGCGTGTCGACCTCCGCAACGGGCGGGCCGCTCAGCGGCATCGGTCCGCCCTCTCCCAGCGCGATCGCAGCGCGAGCAGCGCGGCCGACCGAGTGCGCGATAACCCGGCCCAGCCATGATGCCAAGGCAACCACCAGTACAATCGCCAGCAACGCCATGACGCCGAGGGTCCGCCACTGCGCCCGAACCGGAGCCTCGAGCAGAGCCTTGGGCGCCCACACGGCGGTTCGCCAGCCGGTCAATTCCGACGTCGCGGATGCCTCCAGCGATGGCCGCCCTTCGGAGTCGATAAACTCGAATAGGCCACCGGATCCGTCGTGGCCCCATTCCGCCTGCGACAGCTCCTGCCCGAACGCATATTCATTCCCTGATTGCGCGATAATGTGATGCGTAGGGTTCGAGACCACAGCGTGCCAACCGGCCGGCAGTTCCTTTGCCGCAACCAGCCGTGCGAAGGTGCGCGGTTCTGGCGCCCTAGCGAGCGCGTAGCGGCGCTCGCCGTCAATCTCTACAGGTACGATGATGGTGACCAAAAGCTCTTTGGTGACGGGGGAGCTAAATACGTCGCTCACTTGCGGCTGACCTGTCGCGAGGACCTTCTCTGCAAGCTTCGGGACAGCCGACGCCGGCAAGGGCTTCCCGAAGGGTGCAGCTGTATGGACGAGCTGCTGCATATTGCGATCGATCAACACGATATTGCCGCTTCGACGCAACGCCAGCGAGGCCTCGGCCTGGTGCTGAAAGTCGGCGAAATCCCCTTGGCGCAGCGACGGTGAGGCTGCCAACGCCTGCAGTCTCTCGATCTCACCTATGATCTCGCTATCGACATTCGCTGACAGGGTACGTGCTTCAACCGCCAGGTCTTGCTGAACGTCGCGAAGCTGCGCATCGGCGATGCGAAATCCCGCGTAAGCGCCGAACAGCAGGAGCGGCGTGACGATCGCACATCCGAGCATGACCAGCAGGTGCCACAACGGCCAGGCCTTGCGGAGCGCGGGCATCGTTCCGATACGCAAGATGATCCCGACGGCGACACAGAGCAGGCCAATGGCGGCGGGCAACGAAGGCGAGTTGACGGACGCCGAGCCGTAGAGAGTGTCCACGCCGCTTAGGTAGCCGAGCAGGGCAAAAACCGTAATTCCGCCGGCTATGCTAGCGAGCACGGTCGCAGCGAGGTGATGCCGCTCGAAACGGCCGAGTGCAAGCGCGCCGGCCGCAAGTCCAAACGCCAACATCCCCGCGCTTGTTACCCGGAAGGAACCCGCTAACGGAGCCCGCGGCGCCAGCCAGCGGTCGATCCCAAGCTCAATGTCGAAGAGGGCCACGATCAGACCACCCGCGGCGCAGGCGATCCCAGCAAGGCCGACCGCAAACGCAAATCGTGAATCCCTGCCGGGGTGCACGAGCGCGAGGCCGAAGGCTGCGAGCATCAATACCGCAAACGGCCCTATGGCGAAGTACCCAGACCCCCAAATCGATAGCAACGGGAGCCCGGCCCGCCATCCGATGAACGCCGTAGCGGCAATTGCTGCGGCAGCAGAGCCAGCAACTTGACTCAGGTGTTGTCTTTTCAGGCTGCCGGCCAGGGCAGCGAACAGCGTCACGTAGGCTCCAGATGACCAAACCGCATCGGGCAGGCGCTCGCGGACAGTTGGAACCTGCCCGGCAACACCCTCAACATAAGTGCCTGGGCGAATCGGACTATGTCTTTGCTAGATTTTTTTGTCGCAGCCCGAGCAATTGGTCGCGGTACAGGAGGAACGAGGATGGTTCCACCCGCACGGATCCTCCGTGCGAT
>JASHYD010001256.1 GCA_030043175.1 Xanthobacteraceae bacterium
GTGTTCCCCGATATCCCGCAACGCTGGCGGAAAATCCATGCCCGCGTTCTAGCAGGCGAGGAGTTGGGTCACGAGGAAGATCCTTTCCCGCGTTGGGACGGGCACGTCGACAGGGTGCAGTGGTCCATGAGGCCTTGGCGCAGAGCTGACGGCCGGATCGGCGGCGCACTGCTGTTCAGCCAATTCATGACACGGACCCTAGCCGACACAGAGGCGCGGTTTCAGGCAACGTTCGAGAATGCCGCGGTCGGTATCGCCCACATCGCTCGTGACGGCAGGTTCCTCCGGGTCAATGATGCCCTGTGCCGCATTCTCGGCTACCCAGTAGATGAACTCCTTACCAATTCCTTCCAGGACGTTACGTATCCGGACGATCTCGCGGCCGATCTTGCCCAGGTTGAGCTTATGGGCGAGGGAAAGATCAACAGCTATGGCGTTGAGAAGCGCTATCTGCGCAAGGACGGCGCGATTATCTGGGGCAGGAAGACTGTCGGCTGTGTTCGTAAGGGTGACGGGTCGATCGACTATTTCGTCGCTGTGCTTGAGGACATTTCCGCGCGGAAGGCTCACGATGACCACGTTCGGCTTTTGATGCGCGAGGTCAATCATCGCGCTAAAAACATGCTTAGTCTCGTGCAGGCAATTGCTCGCCAAACCGCGGCTCGCAAGCCTGAAGATTTTATCGAGCGCTTCAGTGAGCGAGTCGAAGCACTTGCGGCCAATCAAAACCTGCTGGTGCGGAACGAGTGGCAGGGTGTTGACGTCGAGGACCTGGCGCGGGCCCAACTTGCCCACTTTGCGGATCTTGTTGGGTCCAGGGTGACGGTGTATGGCCCGACTGTACGCCTGAATGCGGCCGCCGCCCAAGCGATCGGTCTCGCGCTCCACGAACTGGGAACCAATGCCGGCAAATACGGCGCTCTGTCGGTGGATGCTGGCCGTGTCGACGTTCGCTGGCGGCTCGACGGCGATGTCTTCGCGATGGGTTGGATTGAGTGCAACGGGCCGCCCGTGTCACAGCCGAAACGGCAGGGCTTCGGCACAATAGTTATGAAAGCGATGGCCGAGCGCAGCGTAGATGGTACGGTCGACCTTGATTATGCGTCCTCAGGCCTGACCTGGCGCCTGACCTGCCCGGCAGCGAGCGCGCTTGAGTCGGGATGGGGATGACTGCGCTCATCAGGCAATTGAAACTGACGGCGTGTTTCGGGCGCCCTTTGGCAGTTGCTCATCCTTCTTGGTCCGTTGTGGGTGACAGGTCCCTTATTGGAGTGCAGCCCTGGCTTGAGACACGAAAAATGGTGACAGTTCTCCTTCCTGGGGAGGAGGACTGGTTTGACTACCAACGAACCAAGCCGATTTAGTCGCGAGTTCAAACTTGAGGCTGTGCGCCGGATGGAGGCCGGGGAGAACGTGAGCGTTCTGGCCCGGGAGCTTGGGGTTTCGCGCAAGAGCATCTACCAATGGTCGGTGACATTGGTGTCGGTCATGGCGTCACCTCACAGAAACCAGACCAGCAGGGCGAATAGCGCGAAGGCCGTGGCGAAGATGACAAGAATTTTGAGATTGCGCCGGCGTGTGCGGAGGGAAGACGCGCATGTCAGTCCTCGATTGCGACGCGCATGTTGGCGAGCAGCTCGGCGGCCTCGCCGGTCTTAGCGCGGCGGTGTCGATCTTCGAAATCATGGCTCGCAGGATGCGGGATGCTATTCGTAGGTCAGCCTGCAACGACGGCATGTCGTCAAGAATTTGCGATACACCGCAGCCGTAAAGCCTGTCAGCTAGGGTAAGAATTTCGTTGACGGAAGAGACAGTTGGCATGTGGAAAACCCTCCGGGTTGGACGCCAGGCGGGACTCCACGCGGATTCATGCTATGGGATTGCGGTCATGGCGCTTCGTTCCTGCGAGGCGTTGTGGCAAGTCCCCGCTGCTGTTGCAAGCAGTGGTCGGTGGCGCTCGGCTGGGCGCCGAGTAATTTCACAATGCTACTTTCCCGCTCCGTGGCAAGCCTTCAATCCCGTCTCTCAAGTCATCGTTGTTTGAAATTTTATTCGCCTCTCGCCTGCACGTTTTCATCCGCAATGCCCCGATTCAAAACCCCAGCCACGCGCCAAACGCGTCTCACCGCGAGCGCACGCCGGGCGTTAGAGATGCTCGAGAAAGGCTTCGCTACCGAAAAGATCATGCGCGATCACGGCTTCACCCGCCGCTTGCTGAATAGCCTTATTCGGGAGCGCGCTCGGTCGCCACGATGTTCACGTCGACGCCTTCGGCCAACCCGATATCGATAGCTAATTTCTCGACGCGCGTTTCTCGTTGCGTCTGTGTTTGCATTACCCCCGCATGAATCCGGCGAGCTCCGCCGACGGCAGTGCCGCCGTATCGACGTAGCCGAAGGTTCCCTTGTCCTTCAACTCGCGCGCGGCGGAGACGAGCCCGCCCATCGCTGCGCGATAGAGCGAGCCGGCGAGGCTGATGCGACGCACGCCAGCCGCTTCCAGCTCGGCAACGGTGAACGACTTGCCCGGAATGCCGGCCATCAAATTGAACGGCTTCGCGATCGCGGCGCACACCGCCTTCACCGACGCGAGGTCCGGCAAGCCCGGCGCCATCAGCACGTCCGCGCCCGCCTTCTCGTAGGACTGCAGGCGCTTGATCGCGTCGTCAAGATCGGTCTTGCCGTGCCGGAGGCCTTCGGCGCGCGCGGTCAGCATGAACGGAAATCCGAGCTTGCGCGTCGCTGCCACGGCGGCGGCGACACGCTCGGTCGCCTCGCCAATGTCGAACAGCGGCTTGTCCTTCCGACCTGTCGGCGTGAGGTCCTCGATCGTCGCTCCAACGAGACCTACGGCTGCGGCGCGGCGATAGGTCTCGGCCACGTCATTCACGGTGGCACCGAAGCCGTGTTCGAGATCCACCGAGACCGGAAGATCGGTCGCGTCAACGATTGCGCGCGCGTGCGCGAGCACCTGGTCGCGGGTGATCCTGCCGTCGCGCGTGCCGTATGCGCCGGCAGTCGCGTAGCTGGAGGTGGCGATCGCCGCAAAGCCGAGGCCGTCAGAACGCGCGCCGATCCCGCGTCCCAGGCATTGGGGATGACGAACGCGCGCGTCCCTTGATGGAGCGCGCGGAAAGAATTGCCTTTGTCGAGTTGAGTGACGGCCATAACGAATTGTTCGTTTCTGTGGTTCAGGGTTTGCTCTTGCGACGGAACTTACGGCCCCGAGGCGGGTCTCGTTCGGTTCGAGCTCGTTCCCAGCCGACTTCTGCAGCGTCTCCGACGCCTCGATCAGCTGGGCCTCGGTCGGACCGCGAACATAGTCCTTCATTTGGTCTCGCAGTCGTAGTGGCCGCGTTCGTAAAACCGGCGGACGCGAGTCCGCTCGGTACAAGGGACGAAGCTATCCAAGGGTTCCTCCAGTCGGACGGACGACATCTGCCCTTAAACTGGATCTGTCAGTAGCTCCAGTTCTGAAAATATGATAAGTCCAGTTTCCGGAGGACGAAGCCATGCCTCGACGACCGGCGCCACCGCTTTGGAGCAGTCTCGCGCTCGACCGATCCGCGACGGCGTCGCTGCAGGACCAGATTGTCGGCTATTTCCGCGACGCCGTCCTGAGCGGCCGGCTCAAGGGCGGGGCTCGCGTCCCCTCTTCCCGCGCCCTCGCCGCCGACCACGATGTCGCGCGGATCACCGTGGTCGAGGCCTACGACCGCCTCGTCGCCGAAGGCTTTCTCACGAGCCGGCCCGGCTCGGGCTTCTTCGTCGCCGCGATCCAAGACCCGCCCAAGGTCCGCCTGGTCGCGGGTACGCCGCGACGCTCGCGCAAGCGCATGCCAGAGCTGCGCCGCAACGATCAGGTCTTCCTCGTGCCGGAACGGCCCTTTGGCCTCTTGCCGCTGTCGCCCGGCGTGCCCGCGCTCGACCACTTTCCCTGGCGCGATTGGGCACGCATCACGGCGCGGCTCCTGCGCGAGCGGCCGGCCAATGCGATGGGCTACGATGATCCAAGAGGCGACTGCGGGCTTCGCCAGGCGATCGCCGAGTATCTCGGTCAAGCCCGCGGCATCGCCTGCAC
>JASHYD010001257.1 GCA_030043175.1 Xanthobacteraceae bacterium
GCCATCAATTGTGGAATAGGGTTAACCGAGCATTGTGATTGCAGTGCCCTTGTTAGGTCATCCTCGAAATGTCGAGTGTGCGGGCTAACAAGTCGAGCGCGCGTTTGGCTCAGTCGTCTCGCGCCCATTTGCGGGTCAGCATTTCCACCGCTCGCGTTGGCGGCAACAATGCGCGGCGCACGACGGCATGGCGAAAGGCCATTTCCTTCTTGCTGGTCGGCCTCCTTTCTATTTTGACGCGTATTCCCAGCGTTCGGAAGCAACGCCGTGGGCACGTGGTCGGTCGTCAAGCAGAGCACCGCCGCGCGCCCCGACGCCCGCCTCCACGCCCAAGCGAAGGGCGTCGGGGCACCTACCGCACGTCGGTGTACATCGGAAACGTGCCTTGCCGCTCGCGCAGCCGGGCACCGTCTATTGCATGCTGGATATAGACTACCCATGCGCGCTTGAGCGCTCCCTGCGGTCCCGTCCGCTCCCTTGCCATGACCTCGAATTCTTCTCGCAATGCTTCAAGGGCCGACGGCGGTAACGTGGCTAGCAGCATCATGGCTTCATGCACATGCTGTCGAACCGCGCACGCCCGTACCGTCTCCTCCGATTTGAGCGCGGCGGCTATACTGGATTTGATGTGCGACATTTTTAGCGTCCATTTCACCCTTCACTCAATTCGAGCACCGGGCCGGCAGTTCCGAAACCAGCGCCGATCGCCAAGCGACAATCGACGCTGCGTTTGAAACGCGGTGGGCGCTACCGATTCGAAGCGTGGGACCTTGTTTCGTGCATGCTTGGCAGTGCGCAGCTTCCGCACAACATTCGGCGAGCGCCGCGACGGGGCGAGACTGCTGTATAGCGGCCGAAAGACGGCCGTCCTAACGGCCTTGTCAAATAGCTTCTGCGCGGCCATTTCGACTCGGTTCCATGGCTGTGGTTGGATTGTTGGCGATTTGACAATCGTTGATGGGCCGCGCGGATAGCTCGGGTTATCCGATCAATTTTCGCTGGAACTGATCGCATGCGCCGGCGCCGATGGAAAAACCGTGTCACATCTTCCGGGCATCGTTTCAGTCGCGAACAGATCCGCCCAAAGCTCGCCAATGAACCGACAACGAATGCTCGTGGTGGCGATTTCTCAGCCAGAATGCTCGCTGACCTCGTCCGCAAAGGGCCCACCACGGCGGCGGTCGAGACCGAAATGACGCCTCGCGGTCCGATAATCAAAGTTGAGCGCGTGCTGGTCATGGATGACGCAGGCGCGCGATCAACGCCAGACCGCTCGCTGCCGCGCCCGCCTTGGCCGCGATCATCCGAATCACGCTGGGTGACAAGCGATTTCGATGTTATAACCAGGACTAGCGGCCCTCCCAGCTGCTACGTGACAATTCGTTCCTAAACTATGGGGCGAATGTTTTGCTGCTATTTCTGCGTCCCTAGAGTTAACGCCAGCTTTATAAAGCAGCATATCTGGAGGTATTTGATGCCTCGCCCGTCGGAAGAAGATAAAAGAGAGTTCACGCCAGCCGGAAAGCCAATAATCGCTTGCAGGATGAACGTGCGCGCGGAAGGGCAGACCCACAAACGCGCTAAGGCGACTGTGGGTCAGGCTTTAAGGCGCTCGCGGGATGATGTCGGAAAAAATGACGCCCTGGTCAAATTGGAGGATGCGCGGGCAGGAACGCCTCGGGCCGCACCTACAAATTCGTCCTACAGAGCCGACGAATAACAGACGGGCTGCCGATGCAGCTTGGCCCCCGTTGCGGCGCCAATGCCCGCCGCAGCCGTGGCTGCGTCCGAACTTGAAAGGCTCCCGCGGAGCTCACCAGTGAACTTTTCCGGTCCGCTGGTGTTACGTCTTCGATGCAGGCGCGCGAAGATAAACCTAGCCAGGAGGTCGATGCCGAGACGCCAGCCCGGACGAGCGCAATTGAGAGGCTTGCCGCTGCGAATACAGAGGCGCCGGTGTATCGGTCAAAACGCATCGGCAGGTCTGAAATGATTGGCGTACTCATCTCCAATCCGGTAAACTACTGTGGCCCCATGCCGGGGACGGCGGGTCGGTCACGAAGCTCGATTTTGCCAGGTATCTCGAGCAAGTCGGCCCCTGGCTTATTGAGCACATCAGGGGGCGGCGGTGCTCGATCATCCAGGCGCCGAATGGCCTTGGGGCGAGCAATTCTTTCAGCGCCACGCCAAGCCGTGCACATCAAGCCTGCTGGAAGCGGTGACGGTATTTAGTGACCGGGAACCCTACCTGCAGATCGATCGAATGGAGAGCTTCGCAATCGCTCCGGTCGCGGCCGTTGAGCTCCATCCTTGGAACTGTCAGCCGTTCCTGCCGGAGATGCCCGGTCGACAGGTGTTCGATCTTGATCCCGGACCGGACGTCGCCTTTTCAATGGTGGTCGAAGCCGTGCGGGAAATGCGCGAGCGGCTCGAGGCGCTCGGCCTTGTCAGCTTCTGCAAAACGACGGGCGGGAAGGGGACTGCACGTTGTTACGCCGCTCTCACACTCGAACAGGAGCATGTTGACTTGGCCAGAAGCAAAAGCATTCGCCCGCGAAGTCTGCATCCGCGGATGGCGAGCAATAAATCCGCAGCACCACGTCGTGGACATGGCAAAGAGACTGCGGAGCGGGCGGAACTTCCTCGATTATTTACGCAGCGATCGCATGGCCACCGCAGTCGCGCCATTGTCAAGGCGGGCACGTATCGGTGCGACCGTGTCGATGCCGTTGACTTGGCGCAGGTGAAGGCAGATCTCGATCTAAGAAGATTCACTATTCGAACAGTTCCGACCTTGATCTGCAAGAGCAAAGCCTGGGCCGACTACTGCGATGCCGAACGTCCGTTGGACCACGCGATCAGACGGCTCGGCAAAGCTCGGCGTGCCGCCTGAAAACCATGGCAAAGGCGGGTTTGCGACAAGTATTTCGAAGTCCGGCCGGCGCACGTCCTGTCCGACCGAAAAACCACCTCACATTTGCGCTTCCCCTCGATACGTCCCCGATGGAGGCTCGCCTCTCCGCGGCGATCCCGGCTGCCGGAGGACCGTGGCAATACGAGCCGAAGTGGGACGGGTTTCGCTGCCTTGCCTTCAAAGCCGGAAAGTCGGTTGATCTCCGCGCGAAGTCTGGCAAGCCTCTTGGACGCTACTTCCCGGAAGTCATCGCGCTTCTGCAAGACCTCGCCGTTCCACAGTTCGTATTGGACGGCGAGCTCGTGATCGAGCTCGACGGTAAATTGGCATTCGATGTTCTGCAGCTACGCCTACATCCGGCAGAAAGCCGGATCCGCAAACTTGCAGCCGCAACGCCGGCGCGTCTCATCCTGTTTGACATGCTGGTCGATCCATCCGGAGCCGTCTTGATCCACCAACCCTTGCGCCAGCGCCGAAAGGCGCTGGAAACGTTCATGAAGGAGGCGGTCGTTCCCGAGCGGCTGGTTCTTTCGCCCGCCACGACCGACCGCGACAAAGCCCAACGATGGCTGGCGGACGCAACCGGGCGAGGCACCGACGGCGTGATGGCGAAGCCGCTGGATGAGCCTTACGTTCCCGGCGAACGAACGATCTTTAAAGTGAAGCGTCTGCGGACGGCTGATTGCGTTGTGGGCGGGTTCCGATATCAAAGCAAGCATCGGCTGGTCGGCTCATTGCTGCTGGGATTGTATGACGCCGACGGCAAGCTGGATCATGTCGGCTTCACTTCGACGATTGCCAATGCAGAGCGGCCAGGACTGACGGAGAGGCTTGAAAAGCTGCGTCGCGCGCCTGGATTCACCGGCCGGGCACCCGGAGGCCCGAGCCGGTGGAGTACCGAACGAACTGGAAAATGGGAGCCGCTGCGGCCTAAACTGGTAGTCGAAGTGCGTTTCGATCATGTCTCTGGCGATCGGTTTCGACATGGCACAAGGTTGATGCGATGGCGCCCCGACAAAGCGCCCGCGCAATGCACGATGGAGCAGATTGCTGCTCCTTCAGCTAACGTAAAGTAGAGCCGTATATGAGTTTCTGGCGTTGTTGCGTTTCCCGGATGCGCTCGCGCTTAAGCCGGGAACCAGGTGACCACCGCAGTTTACGGCCGCACCGCAGTCGCGAAACGCGACGCACGAGTCCAACCTTCAGGGCCGCATGCAGTTACATGCCTGGCCCCGGCACGCTCTGACACCCACCATTCGGGTGCGCGCCGTTGAGGTTGGCGACGACATGCTACGGTGCGGCAGTGCGTTTTTCTTGAACCACGGACGCCGCGAGCCGTGAGTGTCGAGGCCACGCCTATCGCTGCGCGCCGGCG
>JASHYD010001258.1 GCA_030043175.1 Xanthobacteraceae bacterium
CATTTCACCGGCCGGCCCAATCGTAAGGCGCCCAGGCACACCAGGACGTCCTCGGGGTAGAGCTCCCCGCGCACTCCGAATCCGCCGCCGACATGTCCCTCGAACAGATGCACCGACGCGAGCGGTCGATTGAGTATCTTTGCGAGCTGTTCCCGGTTGCGATGCGGCACCTTCGCAGCACCGTGTAGCTCCAAAATGTCTGCCACCGAATCATGGCGTGCGATGGCACCGCGCGCCTCAAGCGGAATGCCGGAATGCCGTCCAATCGAAAGGTCAAGCTCCACCACGGCATGCGCGGCGCGAAATGCACTCTCGACGTCGCCGTAAGCCTTTTCGATGATCATAGGCTCGGTCGACAATCCCGGGTCGAACTCAGCCGGATTGTCTTCGGCAGTTGTGACCGGCGCTAACTCCTCAAGTTCGACCGCGACGAGTTCGGCGGCGTCTTCCGCGAGATAGGGATCATCAGCAAAAACAACTGCAACCGGCTCCCCGACGTAACGCACCCTTCCGCGTGCAAGCACCGGTTGGCGATAAGGAATCAGCTGCTCGACGCGATCGTCGCGGAAGTCTATCGGAGGAAGGTCAGCGAGGTCGTCGATAGTCCAGATGCCGATGACCCCGGGGCTTGACAACGCCTTGCTCGCGTCAATCGCGACAATGCGGCCGTGCGCCAATGGCGATCGGACGACCCGCATGTGGATCTGACCCGGAAACGAAATATCTGCGGCGAACAGCCCCTTCCCCATAAGAAGAGGGGCATCCTCCAGACGCGGGATGGAGAGGCCGATGATCTTGAGCGCGTGGCCTGGGATGATGCTAGGCGGTTGGGGGGTCATCGCCCCGACAGGCCGCTTCTGCGAGACATCCAGAACCATAGTGACTTTCAAGCGAACAGCGATCGGCGAGCGATCGATTGCTATTGCGCGCGATGTGACGGCTCGATCAATGCGGTCGAGAACATCTGTGCTCATCGCGGCGCCGCATTCTGCCGTGAACGTTTCGGAAATCGCAAGGAGTTTCTCTGTCCGTAGCTCGGCTTCGATGATGCTCTGGAGCCTGATCTGGCCGATCAACGCTGAACTGATGTTCTGAGAAGTCCTCGGTCCGGTCGTGCCCGTCAGAGAACCCATTATCGAGAATGGACAAAATGATACAAAAATCTTCGAACCGGCAGAGTATACACGACTCTATTTAGAGCCACTGGTGCAACTAATTACGTGACAGGCCTTTCCGCCGAGCTCGACGATCTCGCTTTGAGTAACAGCTACGATGACGTTAGGTGATTGTGCCGGTTCGTCTGCGCCGCTATATTTTGGCAGATCTCGCGATGCCGAGGCAATCGGATCGGAAACGTTATCGCCAAAACCGTTGATCCGGTGAAGGAACGAACGGGCGACGAGCGTAACCACGCCTGGAGCGAAACTTTATGAACATGCCGCTTGCCCACCCGCAGCTGACAGAGGCCGCGTCAAAAGGCTCGCGGCTTTATGCTCACAAGCGGGTGTTCGATCAGATGGTCGAAGGGATTTCCCTTGAGACAACGAAAATTCGCGTTGGGCACGTGCTGAGTGAGGGCACACAAATGGGACCCCTTGTGTCCAGCGAACAGCTTGAGCGCGTGTCAGACTACCTTGAACGGGGAGCAAGCGATGGCGCCAAGATCGTGACGGGCGGCAATCGTATTGAGAACGAAGGGTATTTCATTGAGCCGACGATCCTGTCCGACACGCGGCCCGCGATGGCGGTCGTCCGCGAAGAGATTTTGGTCCCGTGCTCTGCGCCATGCGATTTGATGACGATGAGCTCGACCACATCGCAAAAGAAGCCAATCGAACGATCTACGGCTTGGCGGGGAGCGTATGGACACGTGACCTCCGTATCGCCCATCAAATGGTACGCAAGATCATGGGCCGGCACGATCGGCGTGAATGTTCACAGCTCGATTGATCCCGCTGTGCCGTTTGGCGGCTTCAGTCCGGTTGGGGGCATGAAAAAGGTCGCGAGGTCCTTGATCTTTATACCGAGATCAAAGCCGTAGTCATGTCGCTGTGAGCAGAAACACGCCTTGGCTGTGGTCCCGGGCGGGATAGCTCGCGCTTTTGAGACACAGCGATCTTCATGTCTGCGTGAAGTCATCGCCAATCTAGCGGGCGCCACATCCGACAACGGCGTTGAGCAACGCATGTCCTCATCAGTCATCCCGGCATTTCCGCGATGAACGAGTGACGTTCGATAAGCCGTGGGAGCGTATCGGGTGAAAAGACTTTCTGTTGCCATTATTGGCGCGGGAATAGGGGTCTTGCACCGCCGCGGCCCTGCGACGGACTGCAATCGAGCTTACCGTATACGAGCAGGCCAAGCACTTCGCTCGCCTTGGCGCCGGCATCCAGATTGGCTGCAACGCAATGAAAATTCCGCGCGCTTTCGGCCTCGAACCAATGCTGCGTGCGACGGCCTTTTATCCTCGGTCGTGGAACAACAAGTACTTTGATACTGGCGAGGTTGGAATCGATATGATCTTCGGCGAGACTGCGGAATCACGCACGCTAGGGCGCGCCCTATCTGCTCGCGCATCGCGACAATTTGCACGCGGCATTAGTCGAGTGTCGTTCCGCCTGCAGATCTGCGCCTCCCGTCTGCAGACCTGCGCCTCGAGCGTCAGCTAACGTCGATTGAACCGCGCGCAGATGGCAATGCTCAGTTGACGGAGAGTCAGCGCGGTTTGCGGAAGCGGAACATCACTTGCGAGGCGCCCTGTCTCGAACGCACCGCAAGATCGTCGCTCGGATTCATCAAAGCGTCGCTTTCGGCTTCAAGCATGAATCCGGCTGCGGTCACTTCGCGCTTGATGACTTCGGGATCGATGCGGTGCAGCGATTGCGTATCGCGCGTGCCCGATCCAGCCGCCGCGACATAGTCGGTGATCACATACGTGCCCTCGGGTTTGAGGGCGCTAAAAACTGCTCGGTTCATGGCGTTGGTGTCGGTGGAGAACATACCCATGTTCTTGAAGTCGTGGTAGTTCTCCGAAATCCACACCACATTCAACGGCTCGGACACCCGAATCTCGCCGAACGACTGTTCGATCTTCGAAACATTGCCGTAGGCCGGACTGGCGATGATCGGATCAACGCCGGTTTTCAACGCTTCGTTGAAAGTTGGCAGATTAGCGGCATAGACGTGTCCAGCGGCGCCAACGGCCTTCGCCAACAGGCGCGTCACATAGCCTCGACCCGGAACGAATTCTAACACCTTGTCGCCAGACTTGACCCCCGCGAAGGTCAGCATTTCCGCCGGCTTGCGCCGCGCGTCGAGGTCCATGTCCGCTTGCGGACGATTGGTATCAGCGATG
>JASHYD010001259.1 GCA_030043175.1 Xanthobacteraceae bacterium
ATATCAGCGGCGTAGTCGGACGCGCCCTGAGGCCGAAGCCCATATTCACCGTAACGGGAACGCGCGCCGTGTCGACGAGGCGTGTGATTTGCTCTTCGGTCCGGATCGCGTCAGCGAAGATCATGTCCGCGCCGGCCTCGGCGTAGGCGCGTGCGCGCCGCAGCATTCCATCCAATCCCTCAATCGCGAGCGCGTCGGTTCGCGCAATGATCGCAAAAGCATCGTCGCACCGGGCAAGGCAGGCAGCTTCAATCTTCTTCGCGCCCTCCGCCAAAGGGATCACCTCCTTACCGGGCATGTGGCCGCAGCGCTTGGGGTGCACCTGGTCCTCGATATTGATGCCGGCAAGCCCCGCCTCCTCGAACATCTGCACGGTGTAGTGCACGTTCACGGGATTGCCGTACCCGGTGTTGGCATCAGCGGTGAGTGGAATCGTGAGCGTGCGGGCCAGCATCCGGCAGTGATTGACGTTTTCCGAAAGCCCCATCACGCCGATGTCGTCGATGCCAAGGAGCGAATTGGAAATGCCGGCCCCGGTCGTCGCCGCCATCTCATAGCCTGCCTTCTCGACCAACCGGGCGCTGTAGCCGTCGTAGACGCCAGGGGCGACGATCAGTCGACCTCTTGCCAGAAGGGCACGAAATTTTCTCGGGCCGTCACTCATCTCAATCTCCTTCCGGCGTGCCGTGCGCAGGCCGCGACAACCGAACCCAGAATAAGGTACGCTTGCTGCCGCGCACAGCGTGCGACGCAACGAAAGCCTCCGCAGGGCGCACGGGCCGTCGGCAGACGCGGCAACACGGTCGTTGCCGACCTTGCCCTGGCTCCTGAGGCACCACCGACGGTCGGATGACATTGTCCGCTCCCAGAACCAGAAATCAGGACGTCAAACTGAAATCTAATTGGACCGAACTGCCGCCCCCCGGCTATGCGCGCCTCATGAACGAGACATATTCGCGGTTTTCAGCTGGCGGCGAGACGTACGTCTTCCACGACGTTAGCGCAGCGCTCGGCGCCGCCTCGCATGCGCGCCTGCCCTATGTGGCTCGGGTGCTTGCAGAAAATCTCCTGCGAAATCTCGGTCGGCCGGGCGTCACCGAGGGCATTCTGCGCGCTCTCGCCGACCCCAGCGCCGCGCCGGACAGCGTCGCTCTGCCGCTACGCGTGGCACGCGTCGTCCTTCCAGATTCCTCAGGCATTCCCATGCTGATGGACCTCGCAGCGCTGCGCTCGGCGGTGGCTCGAAGGGGAGGTGATCCAAGGCGGGTCAACGCCACCCTGCCGATGACCCTCGTGGTCGACCATTCCCTTCAGGTCGATGTTGCGGCGTCACCCGACGCCGAGGCATTCAATCTCAAACGTGAGTTCGAACGCAACGGTGAGCGCTACCGGTTCCTCAAATGGGCCGAACAGGCGTTTGATGGTCTGGTCGTGTATCCGCCCAACGCCGGCATTATCCATCAAATCCATCTCGAGCAAATCGCAGCGGTCACTCTCATTGATCGATCGGCTACATCGCCCGTCGCATTCCCGGATTTCACCGTCGCCGGGGACTCGCACACCCCAATGGTGAACGCCCTGGGCGTGTTGGGCTGGGGTGTCGGGGGTATCGAGGTCGAAGCGGTCGTGCTGGGACAGCCATACATTCTCCCGAAACCTGAATTCGTCGGTGTCCGTCTTACGGGAGCGCTTGCGAACGGCATCACCATGACCGACGTGGTGTTGACGCTCACCGAAGAGCTGCGTGCAGCCGCGGTGGTCGGAGCGTTTGTCGAGTTCTTCGGTCCGGCCGCTCGGACCCTTCCGGTCCCTGACCGCGCGACGCTTGCGAACATGGCGCCGGAGTATGGGGCAACGACCGCCTTCTGGCCGATCGATGAGCAAACCATCAGCTATCTGCGAATGACCGGCCGCTCGGCTGAGCAAGTCGCGCTGGTGGAGGCACATGCGCGCGTGGCGGGTTTGTTTCGCACAGCCGATGCGGCAGATCCGGATTACGACCGCGAGATCACCTTCGACTTGGGCAAGGTGCGACGAAGCATAGCGGGACCAAGCATGCCGCACGTCCGACACGACACCTCCAGCGTTGCGACGAGCTTCCACGACCGGGCCAAGCACCATGCTGTCGTGACCCCTCCACGCGACGAACTCCCCGAAGGTGCCATCGGAATTGCGGCGATCACCTCCTGCACGAACACCGCCAATCCGCACGGGATGATTCGCGCCGGGTTGGTTGCCAAGGCCGCGGTCGAGCGCGGGTTGCAGTCCGCGCGTTGGGTGAAGACATCCTTTGCGCCAGGCTCGCGCGCCGTCACGACCTATCTCGACCGCGCCGGACTGCTGGCCCCCCTGCAAGCGTTAGGTTTTGCGGTCGTGGGCTATGGATGCACCACGTGTGCGGGCAAATCGGGGCCGCTTAAGCCCGTCGCCGCTAGCGCGGTCGAGCAGCATAGCCGAACCATCGCGGCGGTGCTGTCGGGCAACCGCAATTTCGATGGACGCATCCACCGCCTCGTCGGCGCGAATTATCTGTGCTCACCGGCGCTGGTCGTCGCTTTCGCGCTGGCGGGCCGCATCACGGTTGATATCGACCGCGACCCCCTCGCCAACGACGTCAACGGCGCCCCGGTGTTCCTCCGCGATCTTTGGCCGGGCGATGCTGAGGTCGATGCCGTTGTCCGATCGGCCGTTACGCCCGATGTCTTTGTCAGCGCTGCGCAGCAGAGTCATTTGGTGAAGACGAGCTGGGACGCGCTCGAGGCAGAGCGCAGCGTATTGTTCGACTGGGATGCCGCTTCGAGCTACATCGTCGAGCCGCCGTTTTTTGCAAGCAACCGTACCGGATTCGCGGCCGCGGAACGCGTCGAAGGCGTGCGCGTGCTCGGCGTCTATGGCGATAACCTGAACACGGATCATGTATCGCCGGGCGGCGAAATCCCACCTGACAGTCCGGCCGGACAATATCTACAGTCGGTTCGCGTGGAGCCGGCAGCGTTCAACACCTATGTCGGGCGGCGCGGAAACCACCACGTCATGATGCGTGGCACTTATGGCAACCTGCGTATCCGAAATTGCATGGCCGATGGCCGCGAGGGATGGTGGACCAAGATTTACCCCGAAGGGGAACTGACCACGATCCCCGATGCCGCGGCGCGCTATCGCGCGCGCAACGTTCCGCTCATCGTTCTTGGTGGATGCAATTTCGGTGCCGGAAGCAGCCGCGACTGGGCGGCTAAGGGGCCCGTCTTGCTGGGCGTGCGCGCCGTCATTGCCCGCTCTTTCGAGCGCATTCATCGCTCCAACCTGATCGGCGTCGGGGTGGTTCCGCTCCTATTTATGGACGGCGAAAGTGTCGATTCGCTCAATCTCGTTGGCAGCGAGGAATTCGCCTTCGAAGCCGTGGATGAAGGCATCGCCGCGCGGCGGCCAATCGGTGTCATTGCGCGCCGTTCGAACGGCGAAGGGGTCTGCTTCGAAGTCATCGCGGATATCCGCTCTGCCGCGGAAGTTGAGCTCCTTCACAACGGCGGCATGTTTCAGGCTGCATTGGAGACATCGCTCAGGTGACGATCACCCGCAAGCTCTGCGAGAAGATCGTAGCGACCACCGTGGGCGACGTGGGCGAGTCGGCGATCGCCAAGGCGCGCCAGCTCGTAATTGATGGCATTGCGGTCGCGGTCGCCGGTGCACGAATCGAGCAAGCGCCGAAAATCCTCGCGAACTATCTGCGCGGACAAGGATCAAGGCCGGAGTGCTCGGCGCTCGGTTTCGGCTTTCGCCTGGCGCCGGCGCCGGCCGCTTTGCTCAACGCTACATCCATGCATGTGCTTGATTTCGAGCCTATGTGGACGCCGGCAACTCATGCGCTGTCGCCCGCGCTTGCCCCCGCGCTGATACTTGCCGAGTCGATCGGCGCCAATGGCCGCGAAGTTCTCGCTGCTGTCATCAAGGGTATCGAAATCCAGGGCTGGATCAGGCGCGCGAGCGGGCACGTGGAATCGCGCGATTTCAAGTTTCATCCGCCCGGTATGGTGGGGCCGGTCGGTGCGGCGGTTGCCGCATCCCATTTGCTGAAATTTGACGCAACGGCACTCGCCAATGCCATCGGTATCGCGACCTCGCGCTGTGGCAGCCTTACCAGCAATACCGGTACCATGACGAAGTCGACGCACTGCGGCTATGCGGCCTCGCTTGGTCTCGAATCGGCGCTGCTGGCTGCGCGCGGCTTTACCGGAGACGATGAGTCTTTTGACAGCGCGAGCGGCTATGCGGCCACATTCTTGCCGCCCCACTTCGACCGCGAGATGCTCATGTCCTTTGGCCCGCCGTTCCGGCTGGTCGATCCTGGTTTCACGCTCAAGATCTTTCCGTGCAAGTTTAGCACCCACTACGGCATTACCGCTGCGCTTGCTGTCCGCCCGCACATACTATCGCCCGATGCGATCCGCTCAGTGCGCATGCTCGCTCCGCTCGTTCGCACAGGTGACCGCCCGCATCCCAGGACCGGGCTCGAAGGCAAATTCAGCGTGCAATATACCCTGGCTGCAGCATTGATTGACGGCGCCGTGACCCTCGCGAGTTTCACCGACCAGCGCCTTCATCGGCCTGATATGCAGACGTTGTTGAGCAAGATCGCCATCACGATGACGCCTGACATCACCACGGAATACAATGCCGGACGCTATGTCGATCTGGAAATCGAGCTTGCCGACGGCAAGATCATCCGTGAGCGGTGCGAGCGGCCGCGCGGGTCCTGGGGTGCCGAGCCGATCTCCGCGGCCCAGCACATCGTGAAGGTGCGAGATTGCCTTGCCGGATCGCTCACCTCCCCGGCGATCGACGAGTTCATCGAGCTTGGCAGCAGGTTTGATCAGCTGGACGCGAACGGTGTGCGTCGGATGCTCGCGCTCGCATGCCAGGAGGGGGCGCACGATGCTGCTGATTGACAACACTGTCGTCAAGCAGGTGCTCACTATGCGCGAATGCATCGAAGTGCAGGAGCGCGCCTTCGCAGGCACGCTCACGGGCGCGTCGGTCTCGCGCCCCCGGATCGACATGTTCGTCCCATGCAATCGCGAGGACGGCTACTACCGCTGGGGCTCGGTCGAGGGTGCAAGCGACGGTGTGCTGGCGGTGCGCCTCAAGTCGGACATCCTGGTCTGGCCGGAAGGCCCGGACGGCACGCGTACTGAAAGCAAATACTGCGTGCAGCCGGGCACCTATTGCGGGTTGGTGCTGTTGTTCAGCACGCAGAACGGCGAGCCGTTGGCCATCATCAACGATGGCCACCTCCAGCACATGCGCGTCGGTGCATCGGCCGCGCTCGGCGCGCGGCTGCTGGCGCGCGGGAATGCACACGCCGTCGGGATGATCGGCTCGGGCGGCATGGCGCGGAGCGTGCTCGAAGCCCTCGTCGCCGTACGGGAGATCAAGACCGTAAAGGTCTACAGCCGCATCGCCGCCAACCGCGAAGCGTTCGCGCAGGAGATGGCGAAGCGGCTGCGAATCGCCGTCGAGCCGGTCGCGAGTGCACGCGAGGCGGTCCACCGTGCC
Source organism: Xanthobacteraceae bacterium (assembly GCA_030043175.1). The sequence goes on from JASHYD010001259.1 coordinate 5,554, forward strand.
GACGTGTTGGCGACCTGCACAGACAGCATGAATCCCGTGATTGAAGGCAGCTGGATCGAGGCGGGCATGCACGTCGTCAACATCGGACCGCATGATCTCGGCCCGGACGCTGTCGCACGCATGGATGTGGTCATTCGTCAGGGAATCGATGCGCTGCCGATTCCGGAAGATGGTGTGTTTCGCAAAGGCGTTGGCCATAGTCATGGCGCGTTTGTCGGCGGCAGCCCGGAAGAGCAGAAGCGCCTGCCGACTTCCTTGCCCAAGCGCGTCGCGCAAACCTCAGGTCCGCTCTATGCGGACGTTGTTTGCGGCAAGGCTCCAGGCCGCACGAGCGCAAATCAGATCACGCAATACCGACCTGTCGGAAATTGGGGTCTGCAATTCTCATCGGTCGGCGCGCTGGTGTATCGTCGCGCCAAGGAGCAGGGTCTCGGTCTTGTGCTGCCGACTGAATGGTTCTTGCAGGATATCAAGAACTGATCGGCATACCGCGGAGCGACCTTGCGCTTGTCATTGGAGTGGTGCCATGAACTGCTCGCGCCGTCGATTTCTGCACCTGGCAACGGCCGGCGCAACCATCCCGGCGATGTCGCGCGGCGCACGGGCGCAAGCCTATCCGTCGCGGCCTGTGCGCATTGTGGTCGGTTTCGCGGCTGGCGGCACGAGCGATATCGGCGCACGCCTCATCGGACAATGGCTGCAGGAGCGGCTCGGCCAGCCATTCGTTATCGAAAACCGACCCGGCGCTGCCACCAACATAGCAACGGAGATGGTCGTACGCGCCTCCGCCGATGGCTACACGCTTCTCATGACCGGCCCATCGAGCACCATCAACGCGACGCTCTATGACAAGCTCAGTTTCGTGTTTCTTCGGGACATCGCGCCGGTAGCCAGCCTCTTTCGGCAGCCTCAAATCATGATGGCCCATCCATCATTTTCGGCCCAAACCGTCATGGAGTTGATCGCCTACGCCAAGGCCAACCCGGGCAAGGTCACGATGGCATCGGCGGGCACGGGCTCGATCGGTCATTTGGCCGGTCAGATGTTCAAGATGTTGGCCGGTGTCGACATCCTGCATGTGCCATATCGTGGTGCAGGGCCTGCATTGACCGACCTCATGGGTGGACAGGTGCTCACTGCCATCACCGGGCTCGCCGGATCGATTGAATTTGTCAAGAGCGACAAGCTGCGTGCACTTGCCGTAACAACCGCTGCACGCGCGGTGGCGCTGCCTGACGTTCCGACCGTGAGCGAGTTTCTCCCTGGTTACGAGGCAGCCGATCTGGTCGGGGTCTGCGCCCCCAGAAATACCCCGACCGAAATCGTCGACCAACTCAATCGGGAGATCAATTCCGCTCTCGCCGACCGCAAGCTTAGGACGCGCTTTGCCGATCTCGGCGGCACAGCGCTAGCGCTTACCCCGGCCGAATACGGCAACCTCCTGGCTGGCGAAACTGAGAAGTGGGGCAAAGTGATCCGAGCTGCCAATATCAAACCAGAATGAGCCGATCGAGTTGCGCCGAACCTCCGAACCCGGCAGTCTTAAGGAGCCTGGGTGCGAGCCTCACTGGCGCGACTGCTGCACGCTGGCGTGCGAAAGGACTGCGGGAAGAGGTTCGGGAGGCAGTGAGACCGCCTTTGCTTATCCGGACGCGGTCACCGAGTAATCCCACCTCAGCTAGAAGCATATCCTGGCC
>JASHYD010000133.1 GCA_030043175.1 Xanthobacteraceae bacterium
GGAAGTGTTCCGGATCGTTGAACCTTGTGCCGCCCGTCCCGACGAAAAGCTGCGGCACTTTTTTCACGTTCATATAGCGCTGGATCGCGGCGTTGTTCGCTGTCCCCAACGGCTGGAATATCAGCAAGACTTCGTCGCTTTCGACGAGCTTGCGCGCCTGTTCGACCGTTTTCGGCGGGCTGTAACCGTTGTCATAGCTGATAAAATTGATCTTACGGCCGTTGATACCGCCCTCGGCGTTGACCTTGCGGAAATACGCAGCCTCGGTCTGTCCGATCTCACCATAGGCCGAGGCTGGCCCGCTGTAGGGCATGATGTTCCCGATTTTGATTTCGCGGTCGCTCGCGCCGGGATCGTATTTCTTCTGCGCGGCGACCGGGCTCGCCACCACCGCCGCGATGCCGACCGTCACCGCTAATGTCAGCCATTGCCGATAATTTCGCATATTCATCTCCGCAAATTGATTGAGTGCGTTCACGCAGCGGCGCTTCGCCCAATATCCCGGACAGCAATGCAACGTCGGCAACATCGTTAAATAAATGGGCCGGTCCCACTGTTCAGTTCAGCAGGGAAGCCCTCCGCTGGCGAATATCATGGCGCAAATTGAATCCGCAGTCATCATAGAACCTTGTGATTTTGCAGCAGGGCTCTCCGGTAGTGGCCGCCTTTGGCGGACGCTCGGGGGCGCAGGTGGGTGACCACGGCTCCCTCCGCCCCTTGGGTCCCCTCGGGCAGATGGGCGCGCAGGTAGGTCGGTGGCGGCCCAACGGCGCCCGGGGTGTCAAGGGTCCGATGGGGTCCCCGCCCTGCACCGAGGAAGCCCAAGCGACCCGAGGGGGTCTTAGGGGTGAGCCGAGCCCAATGGGGCCCTTGATTCCTCATCACAAGTGAAGTTGGCATTTCTTATCCAGTGGACCGCCCACCTGCCGCCGAGGGGCCCCGTGGCTCTGCGCGTACACCGGATCCAGAGTTGGCGAGGCCTTTCCTCGTAATCAACCATTGGCGTCCGAAGAGTGGCCCGCGCTTTCGTGTCTGGTGATTCCGAGCCATTGCTGAATCAGACATAAAACTTGAACGGTTGTTTCTCGGCACCCTTTGCACTCCCCATCGATAGCACATCGCCAACTTTGTCGGCGAAGCGTACGGTGACCGGCAGGCTGTCGTTGAAGTTGCACGCATTGTAGTTGATCTTCGTGAGCCCCATGATGTCGCCGAGCACGTCCTCGATCGGCGGCATTCTGCTGCTGGTGCGAAGCACCGATATGAACAACGGGTTGGGCGTTTCCGGACCGATATAAGTGTCGAGCTGAGGGACATACCCGGTGGTCCAGAAGTAGGCGTTTTGCCTGTCGAGCACGATCGCCGTCCCGCGCAAAACAGGGTAATCGCCGTTGCGGAACAGCTTGGTCTCGCCGGATGTCTTCTTGATCCTGACGCCGACTAAGGTCGTCTCCTTCGGCACGACACTCTCGAAGGCATCCCATTCTTGGTCGTTGAAAGTAGTCCGGCCGTGGATGAAGAGTTCCTTCGGCGGACCCCCGTGCTTGATGCGGTAGGTCTCCAAAACCTGCTTGATGAGCTGTTTTGCAGCGTTCGGCTGGAGGTGAAATTCATTCCTTCCGGTTTTCCACGGCCCGTTCGCGCCGCGAAAGACCACACCATCACCTTGAGCGAGAAACATTTGAGCCGCACAGCAAGCAAACTCGTTCGGATCGTTTGGCAACAGCTTGTAGACGAGGCCCACATAGGCAACGCCCGGCCTGGCGGACGCTAATTTCCACGGTGGCTCCGCTTGTGTCTTGTAGTAAAGGCCGACCGCAAGATTCCACGCGACCGTCGCTGGGTCTTGCAGCTGGCGCGTCGGATATCCGGCTTTATTCAGGAAAGCTTGAGGTGCGAGCGTCGTCTCACGGACCAACTGCGAAGTATAGTTCAACTTCAGGAATGCCGCCTTCGCCTGCCGGTGAAAATCCGGGATGTCATCGAATATTTCCTCGGCCGTCTGGTCAATGACCAACTCAAGCAGCGGCAGATCGGCACGTTCGGCTTGCTTCTTCCCGAACTTGCCGCGAATGAGCGGCAACCCGGTCCGCTTTGCCTGAGGTTTGCAGCGTTCGAAGACGAGCTCAGGCAGGATTAAAAGCCACACATCGACCCTTCGCTCTTCATGCTTGTCGTGCTGCTTGACCTTGGCGACATAGACTTCAACGGCCTTTCGCACGGCTTCGTGCAAGTTGACGGTTAGTGTCGCTTCGTTCAGTTCCTTGTGATCGATCGTGTAGTCAACGACGGCTTTCGGGTCGTAGGAGATGCCGAATGCCTCCTCGATGCCTGGAAAATTGGACAAATGAAGACGATTTTTCTTCTCCCCACGCTTTGGCGGCGGGACGTCGATACGTCCTTTAAGTTTTTCAGCCCAGCTTTTGAAGTGTGAGACGCCTTCCACAGTGCCGACGACGCCGATGGAGATTTGAGGCGTCTTAGTCGGCTTCAGATGTGGCCCATAAAGGAACAAGCCATCTTTGGGATACGAGCAAATCTGCCCATGCGAAAACTCCATTGGAGGTTCGGCGATGTGGAGCACAGGTAGGGAGGTTTCGTCGAACCTCATTCGGTCTCATCCTCATCTCGGGGCGTGACGGTGAGCGTTGATTCATCGCGTTCTTCAACCGCATCGTCGATGTCTGCTGAAAGGCTAGTAGTGACAGGCGAGGTAAAGAAAATCGGCACACTTTCCAGCTTGACCTGCGCTTCCGACCCAACGGCGAGAGTGATGTAGGGCGCGTCACCTGCGAGCAATTCCAGGAAGGCTCTCAACCGACCATGCCATTGCGGATTGCGCCAGCCCTTACAAACGGAGCGCCGAAGGCGATGCTGAGCCAATTTGTTGTCGATGACAAAACCAGCTTCGTCACCCGACAATGCTGAAAACAGGATGCGCGATTTCAGTTTGAAGTGATAGTACGGCCAGAATGAAGGGATAGCCGTCACACCAAACGACCAAACATGCTTCTTGGCGATGTTGCGCAGCACGGAGCCACGTCTTTCGCCTTGCGTTCCCCAGTTGAAACGCTCGCCGATTTTGGCTTGACCGCGGGAAACATGGAACGCGATGTCGCTTGCGTAGGCGAAACTGAGCAATCCGAGCTTCCTGGCGAAAGACTCCCAAGACTTGCGAAAAATCGACTGCACCCAGTTGGACGCTTCACGAGCTTTGATTTCACGCTCGGGACAACCGTCAGCAACGAAGGAAGCTGTGTCGATTTCGTAGAGGCTGTCGAACTTACCGATATGAGCGAGCCTCTCATTGACATCGTCAATAGAGGCAAAAGAGAAGAATCCTCGTTCGTGAGCCTGGCAGTGATATTCGAATTCGCCACAGGCTCTATACAATGCAGCATGATCTACCGCCCCCGTAGGTGAGAAGTAGCGGATCGTATCCGGGACTTCGACCACGCGAAGCCAGTTCGACGTCAATGGCTCCGCCCTGCTCTCAATTTGGACTGCGTTACGCTGGCGGTACTGCTCCCAATTTGGGCTGATGCGGATCGACGACGTATCGCGCGGGACATTCTCCTTGCCCAGCGCATCGATAAGCCGGTTGAGACCGGCGGCCCAACTCCTCGTAAAGTCAACGTATTGCAGTTCACCAATACCGAACACTTTCCGATAGGGCTCAAGCCGCAGCGGGATGATAAAACGTGGATCTTTTAATTCTTTCACCAAGTCTTCGGCGATGCCAATTTCTTCCTGCACGCCATTGCGCGACAAGGTCGAGTCGCGGGCGCAAAGCAGCATCTTGATGGCCTTGGTTTGAAGCGTTGTTGTCAGTTCCTGACGCCAGCGCATGCCTGGATCAAGTCTGAGATATCGGCGTAGATGGCGTAGCCCGCAGCCTGCAAGCGCGGGGCCAGCCATAAGACAAACTCGTCATCCCCCGGGGTTGCTTTGCTAATGAAAACAACGTTCCGGGCTAGAAGGGGATTCTTGGCCATGCAAGCAGTAGGACATTCGAATCATAGCGCATAGTCGCATTATGACATACCAGCTGCCATCTCCACCCCAAATGGGGTGCGCAAGCTACGGAATTGGTTGGGCAATCCCAGAAAAAGCCTTCCCATTCTATGCGCTTCCCTGGACGTCATTGGGATGCCGGGGGCCGTCTGGCCCTGCAGCCCGGAGGGAAAGTTGCTGCCGGTTTTGGCGGCAGCTCAATGTTTCCCGCCATGCTCAGGGCTCTCAAGTGCACGATGACGGGAGCCACACCCCAATCTGCAAAGCGTAGGGATTGCGGCTCGGGGGGCAGCCCCAGAGTTGGGGCCGCCGTTGTCGAGCTTCTTGATTGTCAGTGGGTGGTCGGGGCGTCCACGCGCCGTCGTAGGCGCGTCGCGCTGTTCGCGCGGCGTACAGGGCCAACGGGTCCGCCGCGCTATCACTCGACCCTACTGTTCGCGCCCTCCCGGGTTCCTCGGGCGCGCCCCCGCGCCAAGTCGCCGAGAGGTCTTCGCCCCGTCTGCTGGGGCGGGTACCGGCGGGCGGCCCTGGGGCAGGTGTGCTTGCTGGTCCAATATCAATTGAGATTGCCTGGAGACCGGCCGCTCGATCCGAGCTCAAGCAACAGGGCATCATCGGTAATGAGTTTGTTTTTATGCTCCGGCTTGATCCGTTTCTCGGAAGAGACGTCCCGAACCCTGACACTCCCGCCTGGATTGATTCCTAGTCGCCATGCCTGCTTAACTATTTCCAGGACTGATTTTTCGCCCTCGGTTTCGTCCATGTCAAATATTGCCACTCCTAGAAATTGATCTTGGCGCGGTTTGTCATGATCGTGAAAAGAAAGCCAAAATGTAGTCATATGCTCTACTCCTTCTCCTAAGCCGTGGAAGCTGAACGGCGCAGTACTCGCGTTGGTCCTGTAGTTTGATGATGCTATGTTTGTTGTTGGCGCGGTTACATTAATGATTCGCCTCTAGCGCTCGCGGACCTGGTTCCGAAAGTCGTCCGGCCGCGCGCTTTGATCGGATGCCGGCCGAGTTCGAACAACGCCCATCTTGACGAGGAGCGCCTCGATGGCCGTTTCAATGGCAGAGACTTGGTCGAGGTGTTCGCGTTGGTCGATGGTCATAGGTCCTTGGTTGAGTTTGGCTCTTGTCACGGCCATTGGGATTTCGAACGTGTCTAATTGCTACGTAACCCCATGCGCACGTTCGTCACGCAATGGGATGTGAGGGGTCAGTGGTTCTCGGCTTGATCGCCGAGAGCAGGGTTGAGTCAGAAAGGGCTTGCTAAATCGGGACCGTGGCTGCTTGGTCGAATACGCACCTCCCCGGCGCAGCATGCGTCGATCGTCCGGCTGTGGGCCCATCGGGCTTGAGGGTCGTACGGGGCATTAGATTAGGCGGCCCGAATGCATCGGGGCCGATCGCTCACGCCAAGCTTGGCGTCAGGCGTCGGAACGCTGGGGACCCTGCAAGTCCATTAGGGTCTTGGGGCGGTCGGGGCGACCAACCGGAATACGATGCCCCCCAAAGTGCTCCAGGGACTCTAGGAGCCTGTCCGAGTAATCGGAAAATGTGGATTCGCCGGGAATGGAATTCTCATTGCTGGTCGTTTCCGGAATGCTGATGCAAAGTTCGACTCCTCTTCGCGGCTTTGATGGAATCAAATTCTCGTCGAAGTTGGTGATCACGAATATTCGGACACACTCCTAGGAGAGTCGCCGAGAGGCATTCGCTATATCGGCTGGAGGGTTAGCGGCAAGCCAACGAAGCACACCAGTGACTCTCCACGAGTCCCCTGGAGGCCATTTTGAACGCCGGGGCGAAGCGGCGGCGGGGGAAACACCGAGGCAGGCGGGCTTGGTGTTGACGCGTCACGACCAAGAGGTCAAGCCACCCCAACAGTGCCTTTGATTCTCAGCGCAAGTGACAAAGGCGATTGCCGAGGGTTGGCATTTCCAATCCAGTGCATCTCTTTGATACAACGGAACCAGCTCTACGACGGCATGCAGCTCTTCAATGCCGGTGGGGTCACGCAATTTCCGTTCGATCCATGGAACGTCGATCGCATCGAAGTTCTCTCCGGTTCTTCCTCCACGCTTTACGGGACCGGCGGCGTCGGTGGCGCAATAAATGTCATACCGAAGGAACCGAACACCACCAAGCAAACGGGAGCCTTTCAGGAATCGATAGGATCGTTTGGAACCGTTCATACTGCGGCTGAAGTCACCGGCCCGATCACGCCTCAGTGGTCCCATCTCTTCGATGTGAGCCAAAATTCGTCAAATGGATGGACTCAGCCCAATGGCGATTCCAAAAGCCTCGCGTTATCCGGGGCGCTTCGCTACGAGACTCCCGATTTCGTCGTCACGCTCCGCGACGACTATGAAAATATTTACCCGTCTGTTTATGAAGGTACGCCAACATACAAAGGCAATATAATCGACGCGTTTCGCTTCATCAATTATAACCCCATCGACTCCTTCGTCAACTTCCGTGAGAACCGCCTTCAGTTGAAGGAAGAGTGGAGTATAAACTCCAACGTTTCCCTTACCAATGATAGTTACAACATCATTTCAGATAGGCTCTACCACGACTGCCCTGATTTGACTTCGTGCCGGCTACCGACGGTGTCTCACGTACCGCGTGTCGCGACATACACGCGGAGCAGACGCAGTACGGCGACCATGGTTTCGTAACCATCCAGAACCAACCCTTCGATCTGAAGAATGAAACGCTTATTCGTTTCGATGTGAACGCTTCGCACTACGATCGCT